>NZ_JAHMSC010000009.1:0-252640 GCF_018986375.1 Pseudomonas sp. CVAP#3 | reverse complement strand
ATTTACGAGGGCGAGAATCAGTTGGGCGTGGCCACGGTGACGGGGACCACGTGGACGTTTGTTACCGAGGTGTTGCCTCCTGCAACGTATGTTTTGACGGCCAGAGAGCAGGGTGAAGGTGGGGCAGAATCAGTTGCCTGGACCGTTACCGTGGCGGCGGTGGAAACGGAAAAACCCGTAATCGAATCAGTCACGGACCTCAACAACAGTGATGTCCCCCATGAATCAATCACCGGTGCTAAAGCGCTCGATCTGAAAATCAAGGCAGGCAAGCGCGAACAACTCGAGATTTTTCTCAATGGTGTATGGAAGCACGAGGCGCCCACGAATGAACTGGGGTTTCTGAACTATCGACTGGCGGACCTGGAACCGGGTGATCAAAACATCACAGTGAAGGGCGTCGTGAGCGGGCTGGTGTCGGACATCTATAACGTTTTCGTGGTGTCCGGTCCGTCGGACGGGACGCTCGCAATCATTGCTGCCAAAGACGCTCGACACCATCAGGTCCTCCCTGGCGGCGCCATAACCACCGACACGATCACGCTCACAGGCACTGCTCAGCCCAGCGCAACGGTCACCATCAGTGACGTTTTCACTGTTCTGAGGACTGTCGTTGTGAACCAGAACGGCTACTGGCGGCTTACCCTGGATAATTTGAGCGTCCACTACTATCACTTGGCGCTGAGTGCCGAGGGTGCCGAATCCCCCATGCTTTGGTGGCTGGCAGTACTCGCTGTTGGAACACCTATTATCGAGCAGGCAACCGACCTTGAGGGTACGACGTTCATCCCGCCTTACGGAGAGACTTCCGGACAGGCGTTTACGCTATCGGGTGTAGGGCCTGCTAATGGGATGCTCATCCTTCATGAGCTTCTCAGTAATGTGGAAATCACTGTCAATGTCGACGCAAAAGGCAAATGGAAACTTACGATACACATCGGCTCAGAGCCCAGGGAGCATCACTATGTAGCATCCGCGTCGGGCGAGGGCTCGCCGAAGTCAAATCTCTACCGAGTGCGCAAGGTCGAGCCAGCGAAGTAACGGAGAGTTGATCAGGTGCGCGCTGACAATGGTCAGCGCATCTGAGCCGAGTGCTGGATGAACGTCAACGCTGCCGCTGACGTTGCGGCGACACCTCTGAGAAGGAACTTGCTCATGACTGCTCAAGAAGACGCTCCCCAAATACACGCTGACCTCCCGGGTCATCTTGAAAAGCCGAACATCAAGCAGGCGCTGGGTAGCCGCGACCTTAAGCCGATGGAGGTTCACAACACCGGCCGGCTGACTGCAGAAATCAAACGGAAGGATCAGGAGTTGCTGGAGACCGACGGAGTCGTCGTCAGGTTCAAGGGCTGGAACGCTGATGAAGAGCGCGGTTCCTACACCAGCAATAAAGGCATCCCTTTACCGTTTGGGCCAGCAAACCTCAGGGTCTTGAATCTGGATACTGAGGTCGTTGCTTTTAACCTGGACCAGATAATCAAGGTGGAATACACCGTCTATCGTGACGGCGAAGACCCGGTAACGTCCGAGGTGCTCGAATTGAAGGTGCTCGACATTCCGCCGGAGGAGCTGAAGGCAGGCGTGATTTTCGGGAAGGACAATGACGGTACCGGGCCCGTACTGGACCTGACCACCGACACCGACGACCGGACGGTGCGCATTAGTCTCTGGCCGCTGATTGCCAAAGGGCAATTGTGCTGGATCAAGCTGAATGGCAAGAACGCAGATGGCACCCATTACGAAAAAGATCTGTTCAAGGACGAGGTTGATGCGGACTGGATCACCCTTGGCTATATCGACGTAGCCGTTCCTTACAGTGAGCTCAAGAAACTGGTCAATGGATCGAAGCTGAGTCTTGAATACAAGGTTGCATTTGATCAGGTTGATGACGAGAGCAAGGCGAACCTCTCGCAGGTGCGAAGCTATACCGTTAAAGCGGCTGTGGTGGAGCCTGTCATCACCAAGGTGACGGATCTCGACGGCAATCCCGTTGCTGACAAAGGCGAGACCACGGCCACCACCCTGATACTTGAAGGTGCAGCGGGTGAAGAGGTCCAGGTTTATGTCGGGGCTGAACTGAAGGGCACGGCCAAACCTGAAGACGGGACGTGGACGTTTGTACTGACTTGGCTGAGCGTATACACGCAGGGGATCAAGGCCGTTACCAGCGGACTGGATTCCAATATCTGGACCGTTATTGTGAAGGGGAATAGCGGTTCACAGATATACGACGTGAGGGACGCCGCGGGTGTTCGAATTGCCGATAACGATATAACCACCCAAACTCCCTTGATGCTCAAGGGCTGGGTTGGACCGGGGGGAGAGCCTGAGGTTTATGATGGCAACGTTCGGCTGGGTATGGCTCGTATCGTCGGGGTTGATAAGAACAAGTGGGAGTTCGAGACGAAGGTGCTGCTCCCCAAGGTATGCGCGTTCAAGATCAAGGCATTGCCTGGTAGCGGTCCGTTATCAAGGACCTGGATCGTTAACGTGCAAGCACCGATCGATTCACCGGCAATCACCGCAATGACGGATTCCATAGGCAACCCCATCGCCCGAGAGTGGGCGACCCTCGACACCAGCATCAAACTCGAGGGCACGGTTACCGGTGGGGGGCAGGTTGATGTTTATGCAAATGGCCGGCTGTTGGGGTCCGCCGAGATGAACGGTAACCAGTGGGTATTCACCACCGGTCCCTTATCTATTGGCTACCGTCGCTTCACCGTTAAAAAGCGTGATGGCAGCCAGCCGGAATCTGATCGCTGGGGCGTTAGCATGGGTATCCCTTACATCGCCAGTGCGTCTGTTCCCAACGGAGGTCTGGCTGATGAGCCACGTGTGTGGTTGTACGGAAAGGGGCAGCCTGGGTCGGTGCTTGATATCCGCCATGTCATAAGCAAATGGGGAACAGCGCTGGTGGACGAGAATGGTTCCTGGTCGTGGTCCCATCCACTTTATGCTGATAAACAATCCAGTTATGACTGGTGCGTGAGCTTGCAGGGGTCAACGCTTAAGTCACCTTACTGGGTCGTTTTCTACTAGCGTCAATTCAGATCTAAGACCGTGCCCTTCGACCTTCAGACGCGCATGCCGTTGATCGGAATCCACTGCCGACCTGTTATTTCTGACAGTGGTCAGCGCCTCGAAATCGGGTGTTAGATGGCGCCAACGCTGCCGTTCACGTCGCGGCGACTCTTGCGAGAAGGAGATTGCTCATGACCGCTCAAGTTATCGCTCCCCAAACACGCGCCCTCATCCCGGACCTCGACCCGCTGAAGGTCGAGCCGGTGTTGAATGGCACCGATCTGGATTCGATCAACACCCCTTTCCTGTTCAGGGCGCTGATACCTACGACGAAACTGCTGCCTACCGACAAGTTTTACGTTGAGATTGTTGGTGAGCCCAGCACTCCGGAGGGCGGGAACTACAAAAGCCCGGAGTTGCCTTTGGGGGCGCGTGACCCCAGGACTGTGAATTTGGACAAAAAGGTCGTCGCGTTTCATCTGGGCAAAACAATGACGGTGAGGTACTTCATCATTCGGGACGGTGAGGAACTGAAACCCTCCCCAAATCTGGTGCTCAACGTGCACCCCTTGGCAAAAAAAGAGTTGGAAGCGGCCCTGATTCTCGAGGCAGAGAACAACGGCAGCGGTCCCGGACTGCATCTGACCACCAACCCCGCCGATCTCACGCTGCATTTGAAAAACTGGCCGCTGATTGCCGAGCGGCAACGGTGCTGGGTTTACCTGGAGGGTAAGAGAGGCGGTCATGCAGATCACCCGCTTACTGTGTTGCAATCGGAGCCAGTGGACAGCGCCTGGGTTACTCGCGGTTATCGCGAGGTGAAGGTGCCTTATAGCTACTCCAGGGAGTTGCTCGATAGTTCGTCGTTGAAGGTCTTTGTCAAGGTCGCGCTGAACCAGGAAGACGACGAGACCCAGGCGTTTGATTTCGAGGAGCGAATCTATACTGTGAAAGCATCGGGAGTAACACTGCAAATCACTGACGTGATGGACTCCAGGGGCAACCTTGTCACCAATACCAGGGCGACACTCGACACCAGGCTGACGCTCAAGGGGACGGTTGCCACGATGGAGGGAAAAGTCGATGTTTATTCGGGGGACATTCTGTTGGGCGGTGCGAGCACTACTGGAACTCAGTGGAAGTACGACACCGACGAATTAAGTGCCGGAGTCTGCAGGTTCCATACTGAAGAGCGCGATGGTATCCAGCGATCCGATACCTGGACCGTTACTGTCGGTGCCCCCTACATTGAAAGCGCGAGCATTCCCAATGGAGCTGAGAGTTCTGCCGAATTCGTAAGCTTGCGGGGTAAGGCAAAGCCTGCGCAGACCTTTTCGCTTCACAAGAATGGTACAGGCCTGAAACAAGTGACGGCCACGCCTGACGGTGACTGGAGTGATGTATCGACGCTCACGTCAAGGGCCAACGTCTTTGAAGTGGTAGAGCATCAAACAATGATCAAGTCACCTGCCTGGACTATCTACCGTATTGATCCTGACAAGCCATTGCCTTGACCTGCACGATACGCCTGTTCCTGATCGACCTGACGGGGCCTGAGAGCAGGCGCGCAGCATCATTAACGCAATAAAAAGCCCACTAAGGATCACCCCTCCAGTGAGCTTTTGTTTATTTACCTGCCACCACTTACGGCGCGAACGGCATCACCCGCTTGTGATGGGTCTTGCGATACGTATCGCAAATAATCCTGAACGCCTCTTCACGCACCGGCTCACCATGCAGGAAAGCATCAATCTCGGCGTAGGTCACACCGTGAGACGCTTCATCCGGTTTGCCGGGTGACAGATCTTCAAGGTCGGCAGTCGGGATTTTTTCTACCAGCGATTCCGGTGCGCCGAAGCTGCGGGCGATGGCCCGGACCTGGTTTTTCACCAGGCCGCTCAGCGGTGCGAGGTCGCAGGCGCCGTCACCAAACTTGGTGAAAAAACCCATCACCGCTTCTGCTGCGTGGTCAGTGCCGATCACCAGGCCGTGGGCGGCGCCGGCGATGGTGTATTGCGCAACCATGCGCATCCGCGCCTTGGTGTTGCCCAATACAAAGTCCACCGAGACCGCGTGCTTGCCTTCGAAGGCCGCGACTTCACTGGCCAGCGACTTGACTGCCGGGCCGATGTTCACGGTGTGGCGCTCATCCGGGGCGATGAAGTCCACCGAGGCTTGCGCATCGTGTTCATCGAACTGGGTTTCGTACGGCAAGCGTACGGCGATGAACTTGTAGCCCGCGTCACCGCTGCGCTCGCGCAATTGGCGCACGGCGCGCTGGGCCAAAAGGCCGGCGGTCAACGAGTCGACGCCGCCGCTGATGCCCAGCACCAGCGTCTTGAGCCCGGAATTGACCAGGCAATCCTGGATGAAGGTAATCCGCCGTGCGATCTCAGCCTCCAGGGCTGCATGATCGGCGAAGGGCGGTTGGACCTTGAGCTGTTCAGCAATCTCACGCTGTACGGCTTGCATGAATTCACTCCTTGCTTGATGTGCCAGAGAGGGCGGCAGGTACTTGAAACACATGTCGCAAATAGGCGACGAAATTCGGGTCTTTGCAGTGCGTCTTGCCGGCCTCATCGGAAATCTTGGCGACGGGCTGACCATTGCAGGCTGCCATTTTAAGCACGATGCTCATCGGCTCGACACCCGGAATATCGCACGTCAGGTTGGTGCCAATGCCGAAACTGACATTGATCCGACCCTGCAACGCGCGGAATATCTCCAGCGATTTGGGCAGCGTCAGGCTGTCGGAGAACACCAGCGTCTTGCTCATCGGCTCGATACCGAGCTTATGGTAGTGGGCGATGGCCTTTTCGGCCCAGGCAATCGGGTCCCCGGAATCATGCCGTAAACCGTCGAAGAGCTTGGCGAAGTACAGATCGAAATCGCTCAGGAAGGCGTCGGTGGTGATGCAGTCGGTCAGGGCGATACCCAGCAGGCCGCGGTATTCACGAACCCAGCAATCGAGGGCGGCGCTCTGGCTGTCGATCAGTCGCGGGCCGAGTTGCTGGTGCGCCATGATCCATTCGTGAGCCATGGTGCCGAGCGGCTTCATGTCCAGCTCGCGGGACAGGTGCACGTTGCTGGTGCCGACGAAACGTCCGGGGAAGTCGTGCTTGAGCACGTTCACCACTTCTTCCTGCACGCGGTAGGAGAAGCGCCGGCGAGTGCCAAAATCTGCCACCTGCAGGTGTGAGAGTTCATCGGCGCTGGCATTGGCGCTCAACCAGTCGAACTTGCGATAGAGCTGCTCGCGCGCTTGCTCCATGACGATTTCACGGTAGCGATAACGGTTGCGCACTTCGCTGACCACCGCCAGCAGTGGCACTTCGAACAGAATCACATGCAACCACGGCCCACGCAGGCGGATGAACAGTTCGCCGTTCTCGATGCCGGTGTAGATGTAGCGCAGATTGAAGCGGAACAAGCCGAGAAAGCGCAGGAAATCCGGCTTCAGGAAGCTGATGCGCTCCAGGAAACTCAACTGATCGTTGCTCAGGCTCAGTTCAGCCAGACGCTCGATCTGAAAACGAATCTCCGCCAGGTAGGGGCGCAGATCCTCGCTGTTACGGCAGCGGAACTCCCATTCGACTTCAACGTTGGGGTAGTTGTGCAGCACCGCCTGCATCATGGTCAGTTTGTAGAAATCGGTGTCGAGCAAGTTCTGCACGATGCGATCGGCAAACACACTCTCGCTCATAACGGGAATCTCCAGGCTGGCCGCCGCCGAGGGCAGCGACGTTTCAGCTGTTTCAATGAATGGGGCTAGTGGCGCATATCGGCGGGTTGTATTGCCAGCATTTTTTTAGCGTGCGAGCGCTTCCTGTGGCGAGGGGGCTTGCCCCCGTCGGAGTGCGCAGCACTCCCAAATCCGATGAACGCGGTATGCCTGATGCAATGTAATTACAGGTTTTTGGGCCGCTGCGCGACCCAGCGGGGGCAAGCCCCCTCGCCACAAATTCCATTTGCCACAGGTTTTGTGTAAGGCCTCAATTCTGCGACGTGTCCGGGCTATCGATCTGCTCCAGCATCCAGGTGACAAAATCGCGCACCTTGGGCACTTCCGCCGAGTGTTCGGGGTAGGCGAGGTAATAGGCGTCGCTGCTGGGCATTGCGTGGGGCCAGGGGATGACCAGTTTACCGTCGGCCAATTCCTCTTCCACCAGAAACCGTGGCAACAGGGCGACGCCGCAGCCGACTTGTGCGGCGCGGATGCACATATAAAAGGTTTCGAAGCGCGGGCCGTGATAACTGTGCTCGGTTTGATAGCCCTGGCTGTCGAACCAGTCGTGCCACGCCTGAGGGCGTGAGGCGCTTTGCAGCAGCACCAGATCGCTGAGTTGCGTCGGGTCGGTGAAAGGCTGCTCCGGCAGGCTGCCCGGTGCGCAGACCGGCACCAGCTCTTCGCCGAACAGCTTCAAGCACTCGGTGCCGGGCCGCGAACCCTGGCCGAAATAGAACGCCAGGTCGCTGCGCCCTTGCAGCAAATCGTCGGCTTCGTGTTCGTTGCACAGGTCCAGATGAATATGCGGATGCCGCAAGCGCCAGCCTTTCAGGCGCGGCACCAGCCAACGAGCGCCGAAGGTTGAAGGCGTGGACACGCGTAATACTTCGGTCTCACCGCCGTAGGAACGCAGGTAGTGGGTCGACATCTCGACTTGCGAGAGAATTTTTCGCACTTCAACCAGGTACAAATCCCCGGCCGGAGTCATTTGCAGGCGTCGACGGACCCGGCGAAACAGCAGGTGTTGCAACAGCTCTTCGAGTTGTGCGACCTGTTTGCTCACGGCGCTCTGGGTCAGGTTCAGCTCTTCGGCGGCGCGGGTGAAGCTCAGGTGACGAGTGACCGCCTCGAAACACTGCAACGCAGTAATCGACGGCAAGTGGCGTTTATTCAGCATCGGAGGGCCCTTGTTCTTGTTGCAACGCTTTGCATGAATAAACGGAATGATATCTCGCTTAATCGTCGTTTGTTGGCAAGTCTCGGGGCGGCTACAACTATAGGCCTGAAGCCCCTTGTCAGGAGGCTGTGAATTTTCTGCTTTTCACGTTGAAGGAGTGACCCATGGTTGCCGCATTGCTTGATCGTTTGGGGGTGAACCCGGCCCTGTACCAGAACGGCAAACAGCCCGTGCATTCACCGATCGACGGCAGCCATATTGCCTCGGTGAACTGGGAAGGCGCTGCTGAAGTCGAGCAGCAGGTCAGTCGCGCAGAGCATGCGTTTGACCTGTGGCGCAAGGTCCCGGCCCCGCGCCGTGGCGAACTGGTGCGCCAACTGGGCGACATCCTGCGTGAATACAAGGCCGATCTGGGCGAGCTGGTGTCCTGGGAAGCCGGCAAGATCACTCAGGAAGGCCTGGGTGAAGTTCAGGAGATGATCGACATCTGCGACTTCGCCGTCGGCCTGTCGCGCCAGCTCTACGGTTTGACCATCGCCTCCGAGCGTCCGGGCCACCATATGCGTGAGTCCTGGCATCCGCTGGGCGTGGTCGGGGTGATCAGCGCGTTCAACTTCCCGGTCGCGGTCTGGGCCTGGAACACCACGTTGGCGTTGGTCTGCGGCAACTCGGTGATCTGGAAGCCATCGGAGAAAACCCCGCTCACCGCACTGGCCTGTCAGGCGCTGTTCGAGCGCGTATTGAAGAATTTCAGCGATGCGCCGGAGTATCTGAGCCAGGTGATCATCGGCGGCCGCGATGCCGGTGAAGCGCTGGTGGACGACCCGCGTGTGGCCTTGATCAGCGCCACCGGCAGCACCCGCATGGGCCGCGAAGTGGCGCCGAAAATCGCCGCGCGCTTTGCTCGCAGCATTCTGGAGCTGGGCGGCAACAACGCGATGATCCTCGGCCCAAGCGCCGATCTCGACATGGCCGTGCGGGCGATTCTGTTCAGTGCAGTCGGCACCGCCGGACAGCGTTGCACCACCCTGCGTCGCTTGATCGCCCACGAGTCAGTCAAGGAAGAGATCGTCACTCGCCTCAAGGCGGCGTATTCCAAAGTGCGTATCGGCCATCCGCTGGAAGGCAACCTGGTCGGCCCGCTGATCGACAAGCACAGCTTTGAAAACATGCAGGACGCGCTGGAACAGGCCTTGAGCGAAGGCGGCCGGGTGTTTGGCGGCAAGCGTCAGCTCGAAGACAAGTTCCCGAACGCCTACTACGTTTCGCCGGCCATCGTCGAAATGCCAGAGCAGAGTGATGTGGTGCGCAGCGAAACCTTCGCGCCGATTCTGTACGTGGTTGGCTACAAGGACTTCGCCGAAGCGCTGCGCCTGAACAACGCGGTGCCACAAGGTCTGTCGTCGTGCATCTTCACCACTGACGTGCGTGAGGCCGAGCAATTCATGTCGGCAGTGGGCAGTGACTGCGGCATCGCCAACGTCAACATCGGCCCGAGCGGTGCGGAAATCGGCGGCGCCTTTGGCGGTGAGAAAGAAACCGGCGGCGGTCGCGAGTCCGGCTCCGATGCATGGCGCGGCTACATGCGCCGCCAGACCAACACCGTCAACTACTCGCTGGAGTTACCGCTGGCCCAAGGGATCACGTTCGACTAAGCCCCGGATGATCGTTCCCACGCGCAGCAAAGGAATGCAGCCCGTGACGCTCCGCGTCACATCGAGAGCAGACGCAGAGCGTCCGGTGAGGCATTCCCACGCGGAGCATGGGACCGATCAGGTAGGTTAGGTTTCAATTTCGGAGTCTGGCGATGCCGTTACGCGAAGAATGCTTATGGGAAAAACTGACGCCGCAACGGCCTGACCGGGCGGCGCTCAAGGGCGAGGTGACGGCGGACGTCTGTGTGATCGGCGCCGGTTTCACTGGTTTATCGGCGGCGGTGCATTTGCTGGAGCAAGGCAAAAGCGTCTGCGTGCTCGAGGCCAAGCGCTGCGGGCAGGGCGGTTCGGGGCGTAACGTCGGGTTGGTGAATGCCGGGATGTGGATTCCCCCGGACGAGATCGAAGCCGGGTTCGGCGAAGCGATCGGCAGCCAGCTCAATCGCATGCTCGGCGCGGCACCTGCTCTGGTGTTCAGCCTGATCGACAAATACAACATCGATTGTCAGTTGCGCCGCGAAGGTACGCTGCACATGGCGCACAACGCCCGTGGCGAAGCCGATTTGCGCAGTCGTGAAGAACAATGGAAGCGCCGCGGCGCGCCCGTGGAGTTGTTGACCGGTGCGGCGTGCGAGCAGGCCACCGGGACTAAAAAGATCGCCGCCGCGTTGCTCGACCGTCGCGCCGGCACGCTCAATCCGATGGCCTACACCAGCGGTCTGGCCGAGGCTGCCGCGTATTTGGGTGGTCAGTTATTCGATCATTCACCGGTGACCCGGCTCGAACGTCAGGGCCAACGCTGGTCGGTGCAAACCGACGCCGGTTCGGTCATGGCCGAGCAGGTGGTGATCGCCTCCAACGCCTACACCGAAGGTGACTGGACTGAACTGCGGCGCAATTTTTTCCCCGGTTATTACTATCAGGTGGCTTCCGCGCCGCTGACCGAAGAAGCTGCGCAACTGATCCTGCCCGGTGGCCAGGGTTCGTGGGACACCCGCCAGGTACTCAGCAGCATTCGCCGTGACAAGGACGGCCGGTTGTTGCTCGGCAGCCTGGGCAATGGCAATCAGAAACCAACGTGGTTTCTCAAGGCCTGGGCCGACCGGGTTCAGCAGCATTATTTCCCTTACCTCAAACCGGTGGACTGGGAATGCACCTGGACCGGTTGCATCGCTTTTACCCCCGATCACTTGATGCGCTTGTTCGAGCCAGCACCCGGTCTGGTGGCCGTGACCGGTTACAACGGCCGTGGCGTGACCACGGGCACGGTAGTCGGTAAAGCCTTTGCCGATTATTTGTGTAACGGAAATCCTCAGGCGCTACCGATTCCCTTCGCACCCATGCAGCCACTGGCCGGGGTGGGCCTGCGCAGTTGTCTGTACGAGGCCGGATTTTCGCTCTATCACGCGGGCCAGTGCCTGCGGATTGTCATTTAAGAGAGCGAATTTGTTGCCGGGAGCGGCGCTTTTTGGCGCAGCGACTAGCCTGTAATGGTGCGGGTTTGTAGCAGTTGCGCACCAGCAGTGTGCAGTTCGGTGACGCACGCTGTTACAGGCTGGTTGCACGTCGTTTGGCGCCGCGGTTGCAATGATGGCGCGTGCGGGTTGCGCCTCAAAAAGAAAATGGTTTCACCTTCCGCGGTTTAGACGGTTGCACGCCCAATAAAAAAGGGCCCGAAACAGTCGAAATAACAATAAAGCAGCGACTTTTTGAAGAATAAAAAACCGATGGCACGGCCCTTGCTCTGAGCATTCAGTGAAGTCGCAGTGCCAACTAAAAAAAACCTTGGAGCACCACCTCATGTCCCAGACGTTTTACAAGAAAGGCTTAGTAGCTCTCGCAGTGGCGGCTGCGTTGGGTGTTTCTTCGTTTGTTCAGGCGGATGTCAAACTTGGTGTGGCAGGTCCGATGACCGGTCCTAGCGCTTCCTTCGGCTTGCAATACATGAAAGGCGCGCAAGCGGCGGCGGATGCAATCAACGCCAAGGGCGGCATCAACGGCGAAAAAATCGTACTGGTCCAGGGCGATGACGCCTGCGAACCGAAACAGGCTGTGGCTGTTGCGAACAAAATGGTCCAGGACAAGGTGATTGGCGTGGTCGGGCACTTCTGCTCGTCGTCGACCATCCCGGCTTCCGAGGTCTACTCCGACGCCGGCATCATCGCAATCACCCCGGGTTCTACCAACCCGACGGTCACCGAGCGTGGCCTGCCGGCCATGATGCGTATGTGCGGGCGTGATGATCAGCAAGGTATCGTCGCGGGCAACTACATCGTCGACGTCCTGAAAGGCAAGAAAGTTGCCGTCATCAACGACAAAGACACCTACGGTAAAGGCCTGGCAGACGCGACGGCCAAGCAGTTGACCGCGCGTGGCGTGAAACCGGTTCTTGAAGAAGGCCTGACCCGTGGCGAGAAAGATTTCAGTGCCCTGATCACCAAGGTCCGTTCGGTAGGGGCTGATGTCCTTTACTTCGGCGGCCTGCACCCGGAAGCCGGTCCACTGGTCCACCAACTGCGTGAGCAAGGCCTGAAAGACGTCAAGTTCATGTCCGATGACGGCATCGTGACCGACGAAATGGTCACGACCGCCGGTGGTGCTCCTTACGTCGATGGCGTGTACATGACCTTCGGCGCTGACCCGCGCTTGATTCCAGACAGCAAGGCTGTCGTGGATACCTTCCGTAAATCCGGTTACGAGCCTGAAGGCTACACCCTGTACGCCTACGCCTCGGTGCAAGCCCTGGCTGCCGGCTTCAACGGTGCCAAGTCGAACAAAGGTGAAGAAGCCGCCAAGTGGCTCAAGGCGCACCCGGTGGAAACCGTGATGGGCAAGAAGGAATGGGATAGCAAGGGCGACCTGAAAATCTCCGACTACGTGGTTTACCAGTGGGATGCCGCGGGCAAATACCACCAGCTGGACAAACAGAAGTGAGATAAGCGCACCGCCAGGCCTGGGCCTCTCGATATCCGTCGTGGGGCCCGGCTTGAGTCATGGGTTCTGCAATCATGCCGACCCGGTATTTTTCTTCTGAGCCACATGAACCTGGCCAGGTGCGCCTCACAAGGGCTCATCGACACCGGGTTCGCGGTGGCCTCTCAAGTTAGTGAGAGTGCATGATGGACGGTATTTTCCTGCAACAAGTTATCAACGGTTTGACCCTCGGATCGGTCTACGGCCTGATCGCCATCGGCTACACAATGGTCTACGGCATCATCGGCATGATCAACTTCGCCCACGGCGAGGTGTACATGATTTCCGCGTACCTCGCGGCGATCAGCCTGGCTCTGCTGTCCTACTTCGGCGTCGAATCCTTTCCGCTGTTGATCCTCGGTACTTTGCTGTTCACCGTCTTCGTGACCGGTGTGTATGGCTGGGTCATCGAACGCATCGCTTATAAACCGCTACGCAACTCCACCCGACTGGCACCGCTGATCAGTGCTATCGGCGTTTCCCTGATCCTGCAGAACTACGCGCAGATCGCTCAGGGCTCACGGCAACAGGGTATTCCTACGCTGCTGAGCGGTGGGCTGAGATTCGATATCGGTACGGGTTTCGTGCAGATCACCTACACCAAGATCTTCATTCTGGTCGCCGCGTTTATCGGGATGGCCCTGCTGACCTACATCATCAAATACACCAAGTTGGGGCGCATGTGTCGTGCCACCCAACAAGACCGCAAGATGGCCTCGATCCTCGGGATAAACACCGACCGGGTGATCTCCTACGTGTTCATTATCGGCGCCGCGATGGCTGCGCTGGCGGGTGTCTTGATCACGGTGAACTACGGCACCTTCGATTTCTACGCAGGCTTCGTGATCGGCATCAAGGCGTTCACCGCTGCGGTGCTCGGCGGGATTGGCTCGCTGCCCGGCGCCATGCTCGGCGGGATCATCCTCGGCGTTTCCGAGTCGCTGTTTTCCGGCGTGATCAACTCTGACTACAAGGACGTCTTCAGCTTCTCGCTGCTGGTACTGATCCTGATTTTCCGTCCTCAAGGCCTGTTGGGTCGCCCACTTGTGGCGAAGGTGTAAGCATGTCCGACACTAATAACAAACCTATCGATGTGAAAAAAAGCCTGATCGACACGGTTCTGGCCGGGTTGATTGCCCTGATTGTCTTCGGCCCGATCGTGGGTGTAGTGCTTGAAGGCTATAGCTACAACCTGCAACCGACGCGTGTGGCCTGGATGGTCGGGGCAGTGATGCTCGGGCGTCTTGCCTTGAGCCTGTTCATGCAGACGGCCAAGGGTGAGAAGGTTCAGCAACGTTTCGAAATCGTCGGCTCCGGCGTGCATGTGCTGGCACCTGATTTCAAGTCGCGGCTGCGCTTCATCATTCCGGCGTTGATCGTGATCGCTATCGTGTTCCCGGTCTTCGCCGACAAGTACCTGCTGACGGTGGTGATCCTGGGCTTGATCTACGTGTTGCTGGGCCTGGGCCTGAACATCGTGGTCGGTCTGGCAGGTCTGCTCGACCTGGGTTATGTGGCGTTCTACGCCATCGGTGCGTATGGCCTGGCACTGGGTTATCACTACCTTGGCCTGGGCTTCTGGACCGTGTTGCCGCTGTCGGCACTCATGGCGGCGATGGCCGGATGCATCCTCGGCTTTCCGGTGTTGCGCATGCACGGTGACTATCTGGCCATCGTGACCCTGGGCTTCGGTGAAATCATTCGCCTGATACTGACCAACTGGCTGTCCTTCACGGGCGGGCCTAACGGCATGCCGGTGCCATCACCGTCGTTTTTCGGTATCGAGTTCACGCGTGTGGCGAAGGATGGCGGGATACCCTTCCATGAGTTCTTCGGGACTGAATACAACCCGAACATAAAGTTCATGTTCATCTATGCCGTGTTGTTCCTCGTCGTGATGCTGGTGCTGTACATCAAGCATCGCCTGACCCGAATGCCGGTCGGGCGTGCCTGGGAGGCGTTGCGCGAAGATGAAATCGCCTGCCGCGCCATGGGCCTCAACCACGTACTGGTCAAGCTGTCGGCCTTTACCCTGGGGGCTTCCACAGCGGGTCTGGCGGGTGTGTTTTTTGCCAGCTATCAAGGTTTCGTCAACCCGACCTCGTTCACGTTCTTCGAGTCGGCGTTGATCCTCGCCATCGTCGTACTCGGCGGCATGGGCTCGACTGTCGGCGTGGTAATCGCCGCGTTCGTGCTGACCGTCGCCCCGGAACTGCTGCGCGGCTTCGCGGAATACCGGGTGTTGCTGTTCGGCGTTCTCATGGTGTTGATGATGATCTGGAAACCGCGCGGCCTGATTCGTATCAGCCGTACCGGCGTGACCCCGCGTAAGGGTGCCTTGACTGAGAGGAGCGCGTCATGAGCGATGAATTCATTCTCTCGGTAGAGAACCTGATGATGCACTTCGGTGGCATCAAAGCCCTGAGCGACGTCAGCCTGAAGGTCAAGCGTAACTCGATCTTCGCGTTGATCGGCCCCAACGGTGCGGGCAAGACCACGGTGTTCAACTGCCTGACCGGTTTCTACAAAGCTTCTGGCGGGCATATCGAACTGAACACCCGGGGTGTCAAAACCAACGTCATCAAGATGCTCGGGGAACCGTTCAAGGCGACCGATTTCGTGTCGCCCAAACGCTTCGTCAACCGGCTGCACTACAAGATGTTCGGCGGCACGCACTTGATCAACCGCGCCGGCCTGGCGCGGACTTTCCAGAACATTCGCCTGTTCAGGGAAATGTCGGTGATCGAGAACCTGCTGGTGGCTCAGCACATGTGGGTCAACCGTAATCTGGTGTCCGGCATTCTCAACACCAAAGGCTATCGCAAGGCCGAAAGCGATGCCCTGGACCATGCCTTCTACTGGCTGGAGGTGGTCGATCTGGTGGACTGCGCCAACCGCCTCGCCGGTGAGCTTTCCTACGGTCAGCAACGGCGTCTGGAGATCGCCCGGGCCATGTGCACCCGGCCCAAGATCATTTGCCTGGACGAACCGGCGGCGGGCCTCAACCCGCAAGAAACCGAGGCGCTCAGCGCGATGATTCGGCATCTGCGCGACGACCACGACATTACCGTGGTGCTGATTGAACACGACATGGGCATGGTGATGAGCATTTCCGACCACATCGTGGTGCTGGACCACGGCAACGTGATCGCCGAGGGTAACCCTCAAGCGATCCGCAACGACCCGAAAGTGATTGCCGCCTACCTGGGTGCTGATGAAGAGGAGCTGGTATGACTCAACCGATCCTCGAACTGAAAGCGATCGACGTGTTCTATGGGCCGATCCAGGCCCTGAAAAAGGTCTCGTTGCACATCAACGAAGGCGAAACGGTTAGCCTGATCGGCTCCAACGGTGCCGGTAAATCGACGCTGCTGATGTCGATCTTCGGTCAGCCGCGGGCGGCCGGCGGGCAGATCGTCTATCGCGGCGTGGACATCACCCACAAGTCGTCCCACTACATCGCCTCCAACGGCATTGCCCAGTCGCCAGAAGGGCGGCGGGTATTTCCTGACATGACCGTCGAGGAAAACCTGCTGATGGGCACGATCCCGATTGGCGACCAGTACGCTGCCGAGGACATGCAGCGCATGTTCGAGCTGTTTCCACGGCTCAAGGAACGGCGCAATCAGCGGGCGATGACCATGTCCGGTGGCGAGCAGCAAATGCTCGCCATTGCCCGGGCCTTGATGAGTCGGCCCAAATTGCTGTTGCTCGATGAGCCGAGCCTGGGGTTGGCGCCGATTGTGGTGAAACAGATCTTCGCTACCCTGCGCGAACTGGCGGGCACCGGCATGACCATCTTTCTGGTCGAGCAGAACGCCAACCACGCGCTCAAGCTGTCCGACCGCGCCTATGTGATGGTCAACGGTGAAATCCGCCTGAGCGGCACCGGCAAGGAACTGCTGGTGAACGAAGAGGTGCGTAACGCGTATCTGGGCGGTCATTGACTCTGCTTGATGCTACTGATCGTTCCCACGCTCTGCGTGGGAACGCCTCTCCGGACGCTCTGCGTCCGCTTTTGTGACGCAGAGCGTCACCGGCTACATTCCCCCGCGCGTGGGAACGAGAGCTTCCGGCCGCTATCCACAATCCAATCTGGGAATTGTGGAAAACAATATTCGCAACCTGTTAAAGCGCGACATAAAGCCGCTGCAAATGGCTGTTTTTCCACAGTTTTGACTTGTCCCCGTTTGCTGTGGAACTGGCTGTGGGTAACATGGGAGCAACTGCCTGAACGCCTTTAACGGCGTGGCTTGCAGGGTTGTGGTTGTTTTTTGATCAGGCATTTTTCGGCGGCCTTGAGTAAGCCTTGTCAACCTTTTTGTTGCCGCTGCCCTGCGGCTGAACAGTCGTTGCGCAGCCTGTGGATAAGTCTGTGGTTAAACTCTGGAAAGACTCGGCAAAGGGCCGTAATGACTGGCGTGTAGCCATCGTCTCGGTGACTGCTCGGTCGCACCGACCGATGCTGGCTACACTTGTCAGTGCCCAGGTCAAGCAAAAAACTTTCAAATCTGCCCGCAAAGCCTTGTAGATCGCGCATCTCAAGGTTTGCACTTGCCCCCACAGACTGTGGACGGGGCTGTGGATAAGGTGCGTGCAGTTGGCTGCGAGCCAGAGCGGCCAAGGCTTGGCAGTAGTTGAGCGTTTTTTGTACAGCGAACATGACAGAATTTTCATTTTCGCGGTTTTGGGTTCAGGTACTCTGCGCGCCTTGGCGCCCCCGAATGGGCGCTCGTCATTTGACGACATGGAGCCATTGCATGACCGATAGTCCCGCCTCTGCTCCTGTCGAGCCCGTCAGCCCGATGCGTCGGCTGCTCAAACGAATGGGCTACGACCTGGCCGTGATGGATCTCGGCGGACGGGGACTGGCACTGATCGGCGGGCTGCTTTTGCTGGCCTGGATCAGCTCCGGCATCTACAAGGTCCAGCCGGATGAACAGGGCATTGTGCTGCGCTTCGGGCGCTGGCAGCAGACCGCCGAGTCCGGGCTGCACTATCACTTGCCCTATCCTGTCGAAACCGTCCTGCTACCCAAGATCACTCAGGTCAATCAGCTGCAACTGGGCACCAGTACCAGCGTGCAGAGCGCAGCGAGCAATGGCGCGCGCGACAAGCAAATGCTCACCGGTGACGAAAACATCGTCGAAGCCGATTGCACGGTGTTCTGGCGGATCAAGGACGCGCGACTCTATCTGTTCAAAATCAGCGACCCGGAGCGCTCGGTGAAACTCGCCGCCGAAAGCGCGCTGCGCGAGGTGATTGGGCGTACGCCGATTCAGTCGGTAATGTCCGACAAGCGTGCGCAGATCGCCGATGAAACCCGGGACTTGCTGCAGCAACTGCTGGACCGCGAACAGGCCGGGATTCTCGTCACTCAGGTGCAATTACAACGGGTCGACCCGCCGCCACAGGTGATCGATGCGTTCAACGATGTGCAGCGAGCCCGCGCCGACCAGGAGCGCGCCCGCAACGAAGCCGAAGCCTATGCCAATGACGTGATTCCCCGTGCCCGTGGCGACGCGGCGCGTATCACCCAGGAAGCCGAAGCTTACCAGGCGCAAGTCGGCAACCTGGCCGAGGGCGAGGCCAAGCGATTTCTCTCGGTCTACAACAGCTACGTGCAATCCAAAGACGTCACCGCCTGGCGCCTGTACATGGAGAGCATGGATGAAGTCCTGAAAAAGGCTTCCAAAGTCATCATCGACTCCTCCGGCAAGGGCATGTCCGGGGTGGTGCCGTACATGCCGCTGAGCGAGCCCGGCAAACCGCAGCAAAAGGACGCCCGACCATGAACCGCACCGTCAAATGGTTGGCCGCAGCCGTCGTCGCGATTGCGCTCTGGGCGTTGGCCGCCTCGGCCTATGTTGTTGATGAATCACAGCAGGCGCTGATCATCCGCTTCGGTGCACCGATGGGCGTTGCCGGGGAGCCGGGGCTCAAGTTCAAGGTGCCGTTCAGCGACTCCATCGTGTTTTACGACAGCCGTCTGCAAACCCTGGCATCGCCGGCCGAACAAGTGATTCTCGGTGATCAGAAGCGTATCGAGGTCGAGACCTATACGCGTTTTCGCATTAGCGATCCGTTGCGGTTTTATCAGGCTGTCGGGACCCTGGATCAAGCCAATGCTCAGCTGACGCAAATGGTCAGTTCCTCGCTGCGCCGCGAGTTGGGCGAGGTATCGCTGCGCTCGCTGTTGTCGCCGGCCCGTCAGCAGGAAGTCGCGATCATCGAGAAAGACGTGGCCGACAAGGCCCGCGCACTCGGCGTCGAGGTGACGGAGGTGCGTCTGCACCGCGCCGATCTGCCGCTGGAGGCCAGTCAGGCGATTTACGACCGGATGAAATCCGAGCGCCAGCGCGAAGCCAAGGAGCTGCGCGCGCAGGGCTTTGAATGGGCCCAGCAAATCCAGGCCAAGGCCGACCGTGATCGCACGGTGTTGCTCTCGGAAGTCCAGCGCCAGTCGGCAATCACCCATGGCGAGGCCGATGCAGCGGCCAACCAGATCCTTTCGGCGGCGTTCAGCAAGGACCCGGAATTCTACAAGTTGTACCGCTCGTTACAGACCTACCGTCAGGCGCTGTCTGACAGTCAGCCGATGTTGGTGCTGACGCCTGATGCTGCGTTTCTCAAGCAGTTCCGGAACGGGCCGGCAACGACCAGCGGCAAGTAGCAACGGCCATGAGTGATCTGTTTACAGGGCACGGGCCTGAGCAGTTCGCTGGGATGATGTTCCGATGACGCCGTCTTTTGCCAGGAAACCGCTCGATGTTATTTGATGGTGCGCTGCATGCGCTGAGCATGGTCTTTGAGGTGTTCCTGCTGGACTTGATCCTGTCGGGCGACAACGCGTTGGTGATTGCCCTGGCCTGTCGCGGGCTGCCGCCGGATCAACTCAAGCGGGCCGTATTGATCGGCACCAGCGGCGCCATCGTCCTGCGGACGTTATTGACCACGCTGGCCGGCTGGTTACTGCTGGTGCCGTGGCTCAAGCTGATCGGCGCGCTGCTGTTGCTGGTGATCGCCATACGGCTGCTGACCGAGGAAGAGGCCGGCGAAGAGGGCGATTCATCAGGCGGCTCGCCGCAGACGCTGGGTGGCGCGGTGGTCACGGTGCTGACCGCCGACCTGATCATGAGCATGGACAACGTGGTCGGTCTGGCGGCGGTGGCTCAGGGCAGTGTCTTTTATCTGGTGCTGGGCTTGCTGTTGAGCGTGCCGCTGCTGATGTTCGGCAGCCTGCAAATCACCCGGTTGCTACAGCGTCAGCCGGTGCTGGTGTCGATTGGTGCGGCACTGCTGGGCTATGTCGCCGGGGACATTGCGGTCTCTGATCCGGTGGTCGTGGGCTGGGTCAACAGCCAGTCGCCTGCGCTCAATCAAGTGGTGCCCTTGCTGTGTGCGGTGTATGTGGTCCTTCAGGCCCGAATCATTCTTCGGCAACGTGCGCGGTTGCCCAAACCTGCGGTCATGCAGCCGGTTGCGCGGGCGGTCAGGTTCCAGCAACCGGTCAGCGAACCGGTTACGTTGCCGGTGGTGAAACCCGAGGTGGTCCTGACAGCATCGCCCGCGCCTGCAATTGAAGCATCCAATGATGAGCCGCCGCGTCGCCTGTTTGGCAATTACAACGGGCTGGCATTGGTGTTGGCGGGGCTTGCCGGTATTTTCGTGATCAGCGCGGCGTTGTATAGCCTGGTGAGTGGATTGTCCGGTGGCCTGCTGCCCACGCCGCAAAAGGAGTATGCGTATGTCTGCACCGGGGCGAGCACCACCCTTTACTATCGACCCGGCGGCAGCACGATCCGGCTGGTCACGGGCGGTGGTGAAGCCAGCGGTTACGTGAGGTACAAGACCATTCTCTGGCAGACTCCGCAGAGCGCCCTCAAGGACCTGCACCTGACGCTCCCCAACGAGATCGAAAAAACCAGCGCCACAGTCGTCACCCTCAATGGCGGCAGCTTCTCGCAAATCCAGTGCGCGCGCAGCCTGTGACGTGACCACCAATGACCCGGTTGCCGCTGCGCTCCGGGCCGGGCATGCTGCTGGTTGAGTTTCTATTCCAGCGGCTGCGTATCAGCCCAAACCAGGAGAACACGATGTCCAACACCCTGTTTATTACCGGCGCGACGTCCGGTTTTGGTGAAGCCTGTGCCCGTCGTTTTGCCGAGGCCGGCTGGAAACTGGTACTGACAGGCCGTCGTGAAGAGCGTCTGAATGCCCTGTGCGCCGAATTGTCGAAGCAGACCGAAGTCCATGGCCTGGTGCTCGACGTGCGTGACCGCAAGGCCATGGAGGAGGCAATCGCCAACCTGCCGCCGTCGTTTGCCAAGCTGCGCGGGCTGATCAACAACGCAGGCCTGGCCCTGGGTGTAGATCCGGCGCCCAAGTGCGATCTGGACGACTGGGACACCATGGTCGACACCAACATCAAGGGCCTGATGTACAGCACTCGCCTGCTGCTGCCACGCTTGATCGCCCACGGTCGCGGTGCCGGGATCATCAACCTGGGCTCCATTGCCGGCAACTATCCGTATCCGGGCAGCCACGTGTATGGCGCGACCAAGGCGTTCGTCAAACAGTTCTCGCTGAACCTGCGTTGCGACCTGCAAGGCACCGGTGTGCGCGTGAGCAACATCGAGCCAGGCCTGTGTGAAAGCGAGTTCTCGCTGGTGCGTTTTGGCGGTGACCAGGCGCGTTACGACGCCACCTACGCGGGCGCCGAGCCGATCCAGCCGCAGGACATTGCCGAGACGATTTTCTGGGTCCTCAATGCCCCGGCGCACATCAACATCAACCGTCTGGAATTGATGCCGGTGAGCCAGACCTGGGGCGGATTTGCGATTGATCGCAGTAGCAAGGCGTAAGTGTGGCGAGGGGGCTTGCCCCCGCTCGGGTGCGAAGCAGCCGCAAACCGTCGATCGCGGTATGCCTGACATAGGTGGTGTCTGGTTTCAGGGCTGCTATGCAGCCCAACGGGGCGGTGCGGCGTTCCGACAAGCCCCCTCGCCACAGGCGGCAAATCGGCCAAAACATGGCATAAGGTACACTCCCTCTCGAAACCCCCACCGTACTCTGCGGTTTTCAGGGTTTCAGAAGGAGGAAATGTGAGTAACCGAGGTGAGCAGGTACTGCTCAAGCAATCGACCATCCTGATGTTCGCCGTGGCGATCGCCGCGATCGTCACGGGTTTTTTTTCTGGCTCCCAATCGATCTTGTTCGATGGGTTTTTTTCGCTGATCGCGACCTTCATCAAGGTCCTGATGCTGATCACCGCCAAGCTGATCGCCAAGGAAAGTAACCAGCGCTTTCAGTTCGGCTTCTGGCACCTCGAACCGATGGTGCTGCTGATCGAAGGCAGCTTCCTGTTGCTGATTGCGATCTACGCCTTTCTCAGCGGTGTGTTCGGGATCATCCAAGGTGGCCGCGAGATCGAACTGGGCCTGGTGATTCCTTTTGCTGGGGTACTTAGCGTCGTCTGTTTCGGCTATTTCTTCTACGTCCGTTATCGCAATCGCACGTTGAAATCCTCGCTGATCCAGTTCGACAACATCAGTTGGCTGGTGGACGCGATGCTCTCGGTCGGCTTGCTGGTGAGCTTCCTCATCGCGTTGCTGCTCAAGACGCAGGGCTATGGCCAGTGGGCCGCTTACGTCGACCCGTCGATCCTGATCCTGCTGGCCCTGAGCATGCTCGCGCCGGCGTTCAAAATTCTCAGGCCGGCGTTACGCGATGTACTGGGAATGGTCCCGGATCAGCTGGATGACAAGGTTCGCCAAGTGATGGACGAGGCCAAGGCCGAGCACGGTTTTGCCGAGTACATCTCGTATGTGCAAAAGCACGGGCGGGCGCGGTTCATCGAGATTCACGTGGTATTGCCGGCGGATTACCGACTTGATGGCGTGGCCACTTTGGATGAACTGCGTGAGCGGATTTCGGCGAAGCTCGGCAAACCGGATGCGGCGCGTTGGCTGACCATCAGCTTTACTGGTGATCGCAAGTGGATTGCCTGATGGGACGATGACCTGTGGCGAGGGAGCTTGCTCCCGCTGGGGCGCGAAGCGGCCCTAAAAATGGGACTGCTACGCAGTCCAGCGGGAGCAAGCTCCCTCGCCACAGAAGACTCAGCCGAAATATTCGGCGAGGCCGCGATAGCAGGTCGCCAAATGGTAAGGCGTGGTCGACGGCATGTCCTGGCGGCTGATCGCGCCATCTCTGTCCAGGCACTCGTACCAGCCACCGGCATGCAGGAAACGCTGTTGCAGGGCGTTCAATTGACGCTCAAGCAAGGCTTCGCTGTCTGGACGCAAGGTCAGGGCGCGCAGGTATTCGGCCTGGGCCCAGATGCGCTGGGTCTCATCCCGAGGTCGGCCGTCCAGTTCAAGGTCAAGCATCGCTCGTACTGCCCCCGTTTGCTGATTAACGCCCAATTGTTCGGTGAACGGAAATGCGCGGGTCAGTGAGGCGTGCAGTTTTGATCCGCGCAGCAACGCCGATGACTCCAGCAGGAAGAACCATTCGAATTGATGCCCCGGCTCAAACCAGTTATCCACAGCCCCCAGCGGTTTCTCCATCATTACCCCGTGCTGCGGGTCGATGAAGTGCTTTTGCATCGCCCCGCACAGTGCATTGAGCGCGGCCTCGACCGGGGCATCGTCGCGTACTGACAGCGTGGTGAGGAACGCTTCGGCCAGATGCATCAGCGGGTTCTGCAACGGCCCGGTGTTGAGCGATGACCAGTCGCGGTCGAGGCTGGCTTCGTACAGACCGTCGTCTGTGGCGAAACGCTGAGCGACCACTTCCAGCGCGGCATTGAGCACCGATTCCACCAACGGCTCGCGAACCTTGGCCCAGTAATGGGCGCAGGCAAACAGAATGAAGGCGTGGGTGTAGAGGTCTTTACGCTGATCCAGCGGCGCGCCATGGGCGTCGATGCTGTAGAACCAGCCGCCGTGTTCGGCATCGTGGAAATGCCGTTGCAGGGAGCGAAACAACGCAGCGGCGCGCTCTTCGGCAGCCGGCGCCGCACCGATCAGGCTGGCGAACAGGTACAGCTGCCGCGCGCAGGCCATGGCCCGGTAGCGTTGTGGCGGCAATGGCCGGTGTTCGGCGTCCAGCGCTTCATACGGCAGCGCCATGTCTGCGTTCCAGCCGGGGCCTTGCCAGAGCGGCACGATCACGTCCTGGAAGTGCTGCTGCACAGTGGCGAACAGGGCGGTCAATTCAGGCTGGGAGGCGGAGCGGGGAGCATCGGGCATTGGCTGGCGTCGTCACGGCAGGAGTGTTTGCGCGACATGGTAGCAGGAGTTGTGCACGATGCTGTTTTTGTGGCGAGGGGGATTGCCCCCGTTGGAGCGCGAAGCGGTCCTAAAATCGCATTCACGCTATTTTTACGGCTGCTTCGCAGCCGAACGGGGGCAAGCCCCCTCGCCACAGAGTCAGCCGGCGAGCAGCCAGACTCCAGTCGCTGCCGAAGCTGCACCCGCAACCCGAACCAGCGGGGCAGCGGACTGAGGCAATACGCGCACCAACGCGTAACCGGCAGCATGCAGGGCTGCGGTCGCGGCGACGAAGCCAGCGGCATACGCCCAAGGGCTGGACATCTCCGGCAGCTCCAGGCCATGCGCCACGCCGTGGAACAAGGCAAACAGTGCCGTCGCGCCAATCGCCAGGCTCAACGGTGGACGCACCGCCAATGCCACCGCCAGGCCCAACGCGAGCACCGAAGCGGCAATCCCGCTTTCCAGCGCTGGCAGGTTCAAACCCTCAAACCCGAGCAGGCCGCCGATCAGCATGACGCCGACGAAGGTACACGGCAGCGCCCAGCGCGCCGCGCCTTTTTGTTGCGCGGCCCATAACCCCACGGCCAGCATCGCCAGCAAATGGTCGAGACCGCCAATCGGATGGCTGATGCCGGCCAGCAAACCGTTGTCGCCATGGCCTGGGTGGGCGAAGGCCAGTGCGGGCGTGAGCAGCAGGGCTGCGGCGGCGAAGATGCGTTTGAGTGTCATGAGTAAGCTTCCTTGTTGATAACGCCTGTGGATAAGTTTCAGGCTGCGGTCAGCAGCCCCTGGCGCTCGATGAAGGCGATGATTTCCTCAAGGCCCTGGCCGGTTTTCTGATTGCTGAAGACGAACGGCTTGCCGCCGCGCATGCGTTGGGTGTCGCTGTCCATCATCGATAGCGACGCGCCTACCAGCGGCGCCAGGTCGATCTTGTTGATCACCAGCAGGTCGGATTTGCAGATCCCCGGTCCGCCCTTGCGCGGCAACTTGTCGCCGGCCGAGACATCGATCACATAGATCGTCAGGTCCGAGAGTTCCGGGCTGAAGGTTGCCGACAGGTTGTCGCCACCGGACTCCACCAGAATCAGATCGAGACCGGGAAAGCGCCGGTTCAACTGATCCACCGCTTCGAGGTTGATCGACGCATCTTCGCGGATCGCCGTATGCGGGCAGCCGCCGGTTTCCACGCCGATGATCCGTTCGGGGGCCAAGGCCTCGTTGCGCACCAGAAAGTCGGCGTCTTCGCGGGTGTAGATGTCGTTGGTGACCACTGCCAGGTTGTAGCGATCACGCAACGCCAGGCACAGGGCCAAAGTCAGCGCGGTTTTGCCGGAACCGACCGGGCCGCCGATACCGACGCGCAGAGGTTGTGTGTTCATGTGCTTCTCCAAAATAACAGGGCCAAAATAACAGGCCCTAGGAACGGAACAGACGGCTGTACTGGCGCTCATGGGCCATGCACGCCAGGGACAGGCCGAAAGCCGCGCTGCCGTAATGTTGGGGTTCGATGCTTGTGGCGTTGTGCTGCGCCTGTTGCAGCAGTGGCAGCAGTTCGCTGGTGAGGCGTTGCGCGGCTTGCTGACCCAGTGGCAGCGTCTTCATCAACACCGCTAATTGATTCTCCAGCCAGCTCCAGAGCCAGGCGGCGAGCGCATCTTGCGGGCTGATCTGCCAGGCGCGGGCGGCCAGCGCCCAGCCGAGGGCCAGATGAGGCTCGCTGCGTTGTGCGAGAAAGCTGCGGGCGACGTCATCCAGTTCCGGTAAGCCGTTGAGCAGTTGCTGCAGCGAATAGCCCATTTGCCGGCTTTCCTGATGCAACTCGCGGGTTTCCCGACTGGCCCGGTGTTCTTCACAGCGTTGCAGCAACTGTGGCCAGTCTTCATTGGCGGCGGCGGTGCAATGGGCAAGCAACAGCGGCGCTTCGAAGCGCGCCAGGTTCAGCAGCAACTGATCGCTGATCCAGCGTTTGGCGGATTCCGGATCGCTTACGCGGCCGTTATCCACAGCCATTTCCAGGCCTTGGGAATAGCTGTAGCCGCCAATCGGCAATTGCGGGCTGGCCAGACGCAGCAGCGCCCAGGCCGGGTTCATATGCGTACGCCGAACTGATGCAGTTTCGGCGGATAGTTGAAGTCCTCGTCGCCGTGCCGCGAATGGTGATGGCCACCGCCGTAGGCGCCGTGCTCCGGCTGGAACGGTGCTTCGATGTTTTCGGTCTGCGCCCCCAGCTGTTCGAGCATGGCTTTGAGCACGTAATCGTCAAGTAGGCGCAGCCAGCCATCACCGACTTGCAGGGCAACGTGGCGGTTGCCCAGGTGATAGGCGGCGCGGGTCAATTCGAAGGCGTTGGTACAGGTGACGTGCAGCAGTTGCTCGGGACGGGCACAGACACGGACGATGCGGCCGTCTTCGGCCTCCAGGCATTCGCCGTCGTACAGCGGCGGCTGCCCGCGCTCCAAAAACAACCCGACGTCTTCACCTTCGGCACTGAAACAGCGCAGACGGCTTTTACTGCGTGCCTCGAAGTTCAGGTGCAATTCGGCGGCCCAGACGGGTTGAGGGTCGATTCTGCGATGAATCACCAGCATTGGAAGGCTTCCAGCAAAGGACAATGCTCAGGCTAGAGCAAGGGGCTTGCCAATCGGACGAGACGTAGGAAAACCCTGTCAGAGCGTAGAAGATGTTTCTGAATGTTGCGGGATTTTGAGTGAGTGCGGGTGGGTTTGGTGCGTGCGGATTCTTGTGCGCACCATTTTGTGGCGGTCTTGATCGTTCCCACGCGCGTGGGAACGATCACTGGCTACTCGGTACTGCCCAGTCCTTGCCAATGCTTCAAGCCGATAAAGATAAAGCGCAGTTGTTGAGTGATCTTCGCCTGTGGCGTCAGGTGTGCGGGTAAGGCTTCGGCTGGCGGGTCGATGATGTCGGGGAGGGTGGCGAACACGCTTTTGACGATCAGGTCGGCCATGACCGACAACCCGGCAAAATTGAGGTGTTGCAGTTTGGGCATCAAGGACAGGTCGGCGGCCAGGTCCGAGCTGATGTTTTCGCGCAGTTTGCCGATGGCCAGGCGCACTGGCAGCGAGCCGCCATATTGTTCGCGCGCCAGAAACAGGAACTGCGAACGGTTGGCAGCGACCACATCAAGGAAAATTCGCACCGAGGCATCGATGATCCCGCCCATGACGAATTCATTGTGGCGCACCAGGCGGATGGTTTCGCGGAAGGTCTGGCCGACTTCGCTGACCAGTTCCAGCCCTAGCTGATCCATATCGGTAAAGTGCCGGTAGAAACCGGTCGGGACAATACCAGCGGTTTTCGCCACTTCACGCAGACTCAGGCTGCCGAATCCTCGGCCGCATTCCATCAGGTGGCGGGCAGCGTCCATCAAGGCGTTGCGGGTCTGTTGTTTCTGTTCGGCGCGGGGCAGCATCAGGCGGCTGACTTCTAATCAAGGACAGCGGCGCACTCTAGCAAATCAGCTTTGCTGGCGTCGAACTTGAGTAAAGGAAGGTGAGGCGGGGAGTTCGGCTTACATAAAGTCAAAGCCCGATCCAGGAGATCGGGCTTTTTTCCGGGCCAGCATGGGCTTAGCTCAGGCTAGCGTTGCGTTCGATCACGCGGTCACCACCACCTTCGGCCAGGGTTTGGCCTTGTGGGGTGCGGTCGGAACCGTCAGAAGCCAGGGTTTGACCTTGTGGAGTGCGATCGGATCCGTCAGAGGCAAGGGTCTGGCCTTGTGGAGTGCGATCGGAACCGTCGGAAGCCAGGGTCTGACCTTGTGGGGTGCGATCGGAACCGTCGGAAGCCAGGGTTTGACCTTGTGGAGTGCGATCGGAACCGTCGGAAGCCAGGGTTTGACCTTGTGGAGTGCGATCGGAACCGTCAGAAGCCAGGATCTGACCTTGTGGTGTCTTGTCGTAGCCGTCCTGAGTGATCAGGCCTTTTTCTTTCAGGCGTTCGTTACCGTTGGCACCGTCGGTAACCGTTTGGCTGTAAACCGAGTGGCTGGATTTGACTTGCGGAGTTGCCTGATCGGCAGCTGGCAGGGCAAAAGCGGTGCTGGCTAACATCGAAAGGGTCAGGCTAAGCAGTATTTGGCGTTTCATGATCGGTTGCTCCTTGGGAGGGCTATAAAGTGGGTACGAAGCTAATGCTACTCTCGATAAGTCGATATAAAAGTTCATAAAGACAATGGTAATAATCAACGGAATTGATTGTTCGGTGGAAAGCCTCTAGAACGGACGTTTCCGGGGAGCGCTTTTGCACTGAGGTGGGTATTTTCGACTCACTTGCGGATCGAAAAAGTGCGGGGGCGGGTAACGCGAGCTGTCTGGTCGGTCAGGAAAGTTGGTTTTTTCATGTCTGAATGGACGGAGCGTTAAACCTGCGGGCCATTTGCCAGTCGTAGCTCCTATAATCGGCCGATTTTTGGCCTACCGTTTTCCATGCAGGCGTCGTAGTCAGGGCGCTGAGTCGCAATCAGGAGCTCTGTGCAATGACGCGCACTCGTAAAATTCTCGCTTGGGTTGTTGGCAGTCTCTCGCTGCTGATGGCGCTGCTGGTGGTGATCATCGCGTTCTTCGACTGGAACCGGATCAAACCGCCGCTCACCACCAAAGTCTCCGAAGAACTGCACCGCCCCTTTGCCATCAACGGCAACCTGACGGTGGCCTGGAAACGTGAAGTCGATGAAAGCGGTTGGCGCGCCTGGGTGCCATGGCCGCATGTGGTGGCCGAGGACTTGAGCCTGGGCAACCCGGACTGGTCGAAAAAGCCGCAAATGGTCAGCCTCAAGCGCGTCGAGTTGCGGATCTCGCCGTTGGCGCTATTGGCGCAGCGAGTGGTGATCCCGCGCATCGACCTCACTGAGCCCAATGCCGACTTGCAACGCCTGGCCGATGGCCGCGCCAACTGGACCTTCAAATTCGATCCGAAAGACCCGAACGCCGAACCGTCCCGCTGGGTGGTAGACATCGGAGCAATCGGCTTCGACAAGGGCCACGTCACCCTCGACGACCAGACCTTGAACACTCAGCTCGACCTGCTGATCGACCTGCTGGGCAAGCCGATTCCGTTCAGCGACATCGTCGGTGATAAAGCCGCGAAGAAAGCTCTGGAGAAGGGCTCGGCGCCGCAAGATTATGCGTTCGCGCTGAAGGTCAAAGGCCAGTACCACGGTCAGAAACTGGCGGGCGAAGGCAAGGTTGGCGGGCTGCTGGCATTACAGGACGCGGCCAAGCCGTTCCCGTTGCACGCGCAGGTGAAGATTGCCGACACCAGCGTCGAGTTGGCCGGCACCCTGACCGATCCGCTGAACCTCGGTGCGCTGGACCTGCGTCTGAAACTGGCCGGCACCAGCCTGGGCAATCTTTATCCCTTGACCGGTGTACCCCTGCCGGCTTCGCCGCCTTACACCACCGACGGTCACTTGATCGCCAACCTGCGCCAGGCGGACGGTGCAACGTTCCACTACGAGGCATTCAACGGCACCATCGGCAGCAGCGATATTCACGGCGACCTGACATATGTCGTCAGCCAGCCACGGCCCAAGCTCAGTGGTGCGCTGGTCTCCAATCAATTGTTGTTCGCCGACCTTGCGCCGTTGATCGGCGCCGACTCCAACGCCAAGCAAAAGGCCCGTGGCGGTGAAAGCAAGCAGCCGGCGGACAAGGTGTTGCCGGTCGAGGAGTTCCATACCGAACGCTGGCGCGATATGGATGCCGATGTCGAATTCACCGGTAAACGCATTGTTCAAAGCGAGAAGCTGCCGTTTACCGATCTCTATACGCACCTGGTGCTCAACGATGGTCAGATCAGCCTGGAGCCGCTGCGCTTTGGTGTCGCGGGCGGCAAGCTCGATGCGCAGATCCGTCTGAACGGCCTTGCCACGCCGTTGGAAGGACGGGCGAAACTGACCGCGCGCGGCTTCAAACTCAAGCAGCTGTTCCCGGGCTTCGAGACGATGAAAACCAGCTTCGGTGAGCTCAACGGTGACGCCGACCTTGCAGGTCATGGCAACTCGGTGGCGGCGTTGCTGGGCAGCGCCAATGGCGATCTGAAGCTGTTGATGAATGATGGTGCGATCAGTCGTCAATTGATGGAACTGGCCGGGTTGAACGTCGGCAATTATGTGGTCGGGAAAGTCTTTGGCGACCAAGACGTGAAGATCAACTGCGCAGCGGCAGACTTCGACGTCAAGACCGGTCTGGCGACCTCCCGGCTGTTTGTGTTCGACACCGAGAGCGCGATCGTCTACATCGACGGCACGGCGAACATGGCCAGTGAGCAGCTGGACCTGACGATCACGCCAGAGTCCAAGGGGGTACGGCTGATCTCGTTGCGTTCGCCGCTGTATGTGCGCGGTAAGTTCATCAAGCCGGATACCGGTGTGAAGGGTGTGCCGCTGATGTTGCGGGGCGCGGGGATGGTGGTGCTGGGCGTGATTGCCGGTCCGGCGGCCGGGCTGCTGGCACTGGTGGCGCCGAGTGGCGGTGAGCCGAATCAGTGCGCACCATTGTTGGAGCAGATGAAGGCGGGTAAGGTACCGAAGACCGTCAAGGGTTGAAGAAGGCCCCGACAGCGGCTTTGAGCGTCAATGGCGTTCGAAACGCCATTAATGCACTGCATGCCTTTGGCGCTTCAGTCTTTCATTTAGTGTATTAGTGCAGTTGGATCTACATGAAAAAGGTGGGTGTCTACCTTGCTACCCAGCTTTTCAGTCACCTGGTTTCTGATGGCGTCGTACTTGTCTTCCAGCAGATGGGTAGACCATAAGAAGGTCTCGGGGTCGCCGAGAATAGTCTTTTGGGAGATCACTTTATCGAGAATCGTGATGTCAACGGAGCGGGAAGTTTCGAACGATATTTGAAGTGAAAGGGTTGTTTTGTTTTCGCGGACTATTGTCAGAAGCGTGCTGATGCTGAAGGTGGAATTTTCACTGGGTAAAAAATTGTCGGGGTTAGCGGCGGGAATGTGTTCTCTTTGAATTTTATTCAATATCGCCTCAATGATCGGGGAGTCATCAGGCAGCTGTTTTATGATGGTAAACGCGTTGCTGAGTTGTTGTAATTGCTCTTCCGTTAATGCGCTGGATAAACCTGCCTTTGCAAGAGTCAAAAGGCTCGAAGGTTCTTTCTTGATCGTTCGGTTTTCGAAGCTGTTGACTGTCCAGAACAAGGTGTTCAGGGTTTTTCGGTAAGCATTGAGCTCAGTGTCGGGAGTGCCGTTGGCGATCAGTTGTGCCAGTAGACTGGAGTGCAAAATGTCTTTTTTATAGCCTTCGGAATGTGAGCCGTAAAAAAGTGTAATGTTTCCGTCGACGACGTAAATGTCGGGTGTCATAGACTTCATAAAAGCTCCGGGAAAATGAAATGAAAGCGTATTGGCGGTAACGGAGGCCATGAGTGCTCACTGGCCTCGGCTTTGATCAATTTACTTGAATGTAATTATTGAAAGCCCGGAATGCTGTCCAGGAAGTCTTCGGCAGCCTGGCCAAGCTTCTTAAGAACGGAAGCACGTACTTGGTCATAGATATCCACGTTGAGATAAACGGCCGATGCTGCCGATTTTACAGCGGTGGATTGACTGGTCGACTTCCACCAGAGAATGCCCCGAGTGCTTTCCCTGACATCCACGGATGTGCAGTTAAGAATCATCATTGGCGAACCTTCGCGGGTTTGCCAGACTGGCGACATGTCAAACTTGGCTTCATAGCCAACTTTGGCATTGCGATTGTAAATATTGATCAGCCCTTCATTATTTTTCACGCCTTCCACGGCTTTGCCAGCGAGCGCCAGCAATTGGGGGGCATTTGCACCCACCAGGCCCTGAAGTATCTCAAAGGCTACAGCATCCATGGAGAGGCCGGTTTTTCTGATGGTTATATCCTTGACTTGGGACGCCTGGGTGACCCAGCCAAGTTTGGCGAGGCTCTCGGTGTAGTACTTGTACCACTCGTGCAGTTGCTTGATTGGATCATACAGTTGTGTGGCGGCGTTTTGAACTAGCAACTTGCAGTTGTCAACGTCTTTACGGTTTTGCTCCGAGACGCCGGGTATGTAAATGTTCATCATTTCCGGACCGACTGTGCCGCTTTCTTTGTTTGGGTCGATCGGTGGACTGAACGTGGCGATTCGAGGTGTGAAGTTCGAAGCTGGTAAAGCAGGAAGCGTATCAAGAAATTCGAGGCGTTGTTCAATATGCATAAATAGAGTCCTTGTTGTTGGATTGCAGACCTCTTGTCTGTGATTTGAAATATAAACAACTGAGGTGTTAAGTCGAGTGTGCGTTTGTAACTCTATGATTGCGGCGGGGGTGCTTTTATGGTTGTTGGTATAAGGAGGCGTTGTTTCTCGGGGGTGCATTAATAATGTGTGTCGTTATTTGACTGCGGTAAGACCACTGCTGTTACACGTCGCTGAATATCATCATGTCGCCGGTGTGTCCGCTACTTAAGTGTGAGTGACAGGTGTGAAGTAGCGAGCCGGGAATGTCATAGACTGGTAGTGAAGGTGTCATCCTCGGTGGCGATGCTCAAGACCGACGTCTTGCATCCCTCCTTGGGCCTTTTCATCGATTACAAGGATGTCCACCCATGTCGCAAGAGACCGCTACGCGTTACCCCTTGGTGCTGGTCCCGGGAATGCTCGGCTTTATTCGGCTGCTGTTCTATCCATACTGGTACGGGATCATTTCGGCGCTGCGCCGGGGTGGGGCGACAGTGATCGCGGTACAGGTTTCGCCGGTCAACTCCAACGAAGTGCGCGGTGAAGAGTTGTTAGTGCAAATCGATGAAATATTGCGCGAAACCGGAGCCGGCAAAGTCAATCTGATCGGCCACAGCCAAGGTTCGCTGACGGCCCGTTACGCGGCCGCCAAGCGCCCGGACCTGGTAGCCTCGGTGACGTCGGTAGCGGGGCCCAACCATGGCTCGGAGCTCGCAGACTATCTGCACAAACACTGTCCGCCCGACAGTGCGAAAGGCCGTGTGCTGAGCGCGTTGTTGCAACTGGTTGCGTGGTTGATGGGTCTGCTGGAAACCGGTTATCGCAGGCACAAATGGCCGGTGGATGTGCAGGCCTCGCACAACTCGCTGACCAGCGAAGGGGTCGCGCTGTTCAATCAGCGTTATCCACAGGGATTGCCCGAGACCTGGGGCGGGCATGGGGCGGAGTGGGTCAACGGCGTGCGCTATTACTCATGGTCCGGGACCTTGCAACCGGGCAAGACCGACCGTGGCGGCAACCTGTTCGACGGCACCAACCGCAGCTGTCGCTTGTTCGCCACCACCTTCGTCCGCGAAGCGGGGCATTGCGACGGTATGGTCGGGCGTTACAGCTCGCATTTGGGCACGGTGATTGGCGATGAATACCCGTTGGATCACTTCGACATCGTCAACCAGTCGCTGGGGCTGGTGGGCAAAGGCGCCGATCCGGTGCGGTTATTCGTCGAGCATGCGCAGCGACTGAAGGCGGCAGGGGTGTAGTCGCTTTTGTGGCGAGGGAGCTTGCTCCCGTTGGGTTGCACAGCAGCCCCAAAACAGGCGACCGCTTCGCGGTCGAGCGGGAGCAAGCTCCCTCGCCACAGGGGATCAGGTGCGGCCTAACACCGTGGTCCAACGCTCCGAAAGAATCACTCCGCCCAGCGTCAGCACGCCACCCACCAGGTGATACAGCGCCAGTTGCTCATGCAGCACCACCGCCGCAATCAATGCGGTAATCAGTGGCAGCAGGTTGAAGAACAGCGTGGTTCGGCTTGGCCCCAGACGCACCACCGCTTGCATCCACGCCAATGGCGCGAGCATCGAAGCCAGCAGGCAGGCATAGAGCACCAGTGGAATGTTCTGCAAGGTCGGGCCGACTTTGGGCGAGGCCAGGAACAGCGGAAACAACACCACCACCGCCACCAGCACCTGCAAATACAGCAGCACCAGCGGCGGCAAACGCAGCTGCCATTTTTTCAGCAAGGTACTGTAGACCGCATAGGCCAGGGTCGCGATCAGCATCATCGCATCGCCTAGGTTGACTCCGTGTTCCAGTAGCGCACCCAGGCTGCCGGACGAAACCACCACCAGCACGCCGGCAAACGACAGCACCGCACCGGCCAGCGCGCCGGCGGTCAGCCGTTGGCCGAGGCTGATAATGGCCATGGCCAGCGACATCAACGGCATCAGCGACAGGATGATGCCCATGTTGGTGGCCGAGGTCAGCGTTGCGGCGAAGTAGGCCAGGCTTTGATAGACCGCCATGCCAAGCACGCCGAGGACGAAGACCTTGCCCAGGTTCGGGCGAATGACCGCCCAATGACGTATCACCGGTTTGAGCATGAATGGCGTGAACAGCACTCCGGCGAGCAGCCAGCGATAGAAACCGATCTCGGCGGGGAAGATCGCGCCGACCGCCAGTTTGTTGATCACGGTGTTGCCGGCCCAGATGAAAATGGCCAGCAGGGGATAAGCGTATTGCATGGGAAAAACCAGAACGTTAATGACGGGGTGATTATCGCCTGTCTGGATACGCGCCTATACTTCGATCCAGACAACCTGCCCCTGATGACAGACAGCATGAACAGTAAACACATCGATCTGCTGGATTTCAGCGAACTGCCGGCCCCTGTGTACTTCCGCTATGCCGACTTTGATGCCCACCGCTTTGCCTCGGCTCACCGTCATCCGTGGGGCACGCTGGAGTACTCGGCCCATGGCGTATTGCATATGGAAATCGGCGGTAGCCGCTTCATGTCGCCGCCGCAATACGCGGTGTGGGTGCCGCCGCAGACCGAGCACAGTTTCTACAGCAACCAGCCGATCAATTACCGCGCGGTTTGCCTCGCGCCGCCACTGTGTCGCGATCTGCCGCAGCAGGCCTGCACGCTGGCGATCAATGACATTCTCAAGGCTATCCTCAAGGACTTCGCTGCCCGCGACGTCAAGATCCCCGAGCGCCCGGCAGACAAGCGCCTGGCCGAGGTGTTGGTCGATCAGCTTCAACAAGCGCCGGTGCATAACTGTTATTTGCCTTACGCCAGCAGCGCCGGATTGCTCAGTGTGCTCGAAACCTTGCAGGCATCACCGGGCGACAATCGGCCACTGGCGCAGTGGGCCGAGCAGATCCACGTCAGCGAACGAACCCTGGCCCGGCAGTTTGTTCGGGAACTGGGCATGAGCTTCGGTGAGTGGCGCCAACGCCTGCGTTTCCTCGCTTCGATCGAAGCACTGGACAGCTCGCGCAGCATTCAGGAGATCGCCTTCGATATGGGCTACAGCACGTCGTCGGCGTTTATCGCGATGTTTCAGCGCCAGGCTGGTTGTACGCCCGAGCACTACCGTCGATACAACGTTTTTTGAACGGTTTGATGACACGTTGAGTCGGCTGTTGGTTATATCGATTCGTGAAACTTCAGCAAGAAATATCTTACGGTCTAATCAGACTTGCACTCCATTAATGGGGCGCCGAGCGTTGTACGCTTTTAGCGATGCGGCGCCACTATTTATTAAGGGGCTGTTCATTCAAATAATTAATTCAGGTAGTGTCAGATGGTTTCGTCGTCAACAAACAGTACGTCGCCTGCTAACGTTACTCAGGCAAGTATTCACCACGAATTTATAGAACGTGCGCTTCCTGCCTGGCTGACCCTGGCGACGCCGCAAAGGCTTCGGATGCTAAGAGTGGGCGGTGCAGGTATTCCCGGGTGGATCAGGAACGCTTCCAAAGCCGAACACCTCAGCATGCTCAACGTCCTGGAGGCAAGCTGGTCATCGCAGAATGATGTCGACAAAATGCTGATGGATTTGCAAGACGTCCGTTCATTTGCCGAGCCATTGCTGCGTCAGGCGTTAAAGGAAAAGTACGGGGTTGAAGATGACGTCAGGGAAACGTTTCTGAAGTTGTACTCCGAGGTAAAGTTGTCTCCGTGGGGCCATAACTTTGATGGCGGTGCGAGCAGTCGTACTGTTTCCTTGCTGGATGCGGCGCTGCACAACTTTTCAAGTTCCGAGGTGTTTTTGTCGGGGTCGGCGTTTATCTCCCGGCCCGATGCGCAGGGACACTTTGATATAAAGAAGATACGAAACACTATGTCCATTGAGCAATTCACGGCACTGTGTCGCGAGTTGGATATTGGCGCCAGGTACAAACACTATTTGGAAAGTTACTTGCGCCCCACCGATGGTCTGGCCCGCGGGGTGTTGCAGCACAGAGTCATAAAAAGCCAGCAAGCCGCGCTGAAAATCGCCCTGCAAATGGCGCTCATGAGAAAAGACATCGGGGCGCAGGCATATCTCGTTGTGCAGGGCGTGATCAAGGGGCTTAAAGGCCTGACCCTGGACGGTATTCCCGTTCGTTACTATCACCTGACGATGCTCGACACGCTCCTGAAAGGCATTGTGCTCATCGCCGCTGATCTCGATGCGCCTTATGGCGCAAACAGGCGAATCATTGCCTATGTGCCGCACGATCCCGAGCATCCATTGAAAGAGTACCCGTCGCTCGTCGAATTCAGCCGCGAGCTGACTCGCCAGTTACGTGATACCGGCCAGGCGTCGTCCCCTGCACAGCCCTCGTCCGGGTTCAGTTATCAGCAGTTTTTCAGTCGCTTTGTCGACCATCAGCAGCGTGGGCATTTTTTTGCCGCGCTCAATGGTCAACTGGTGCGGGTCACCCAGCACGATAAAGAATGGGGAGTGGACCTGCCCGTATGGCGAGAGACGCCTGAAGAAAACCCACGCCTGCGCTATGGCGTCATGCGGTTCGAGAACGACGCCGAGACCCGTTTCAATGGTGACCTGTGGGTTTATCTCTATCAGCAACAGCAAAACAAAATCCTCAACGACGCCCGGACGTTGGTCATTTCCACTGCCGATGCCGATCGTACGGAACGTTGGGCGTGGGTTGAAAATCTGCAAAAAATGCTCTCGGACATCTTCAATGTCGCGTTATTGGTGGTGACCCCCTTCGTGCCTTTTCTGGGTGAATTGATGCTGGCCTATACGGCTTATCAGCTGGTCAGTGAAGTTGTTGAAGGCGTACTCGATCTGTCTGAAGGATTGTATCTGGAGGCTGCTGAACAACTGATCGGTTTCACCGAGAGCGTGGTTCAACTGGCAGCGTTTGCTGGCGGCATCAAGATTGGCGACCTGGCGTTCTCCAGGCTGTCACCGTTCATCGAAGGGGCAAAACCGGTCACCCTGCCCACTGGCAAACAACGTCTGTGGGGGCAGAATCTTGAGCCTTACCAGCAAAAGGCACTGGTTCTGGCCGCAGATTCAAAGCCTGACGAATCGTGGCTGCATCAGCACGACGGCAAGCCGATCCTGCGCCTCGATACGTCTCACTTCGAACTCAAAAGCGACCCGCAAACCGGCAAGCACCGGGTGCAGCATCCAACCCGGCCGGATGCCTATCAACCTGTGGTCGAGAGTAACGGGGCAGGGGCATTCGTGATCGAAGGCGAACAACCTCAGTCGTGGGATGAGCAGACATTGATGGCGCGGATGGGGCCGCCGCTTGACGGTTTGACCGATTCGTTCGACGACATCCGCACGGTCAGCCGCACCCATGTCGACGCGATGCGCCGGATGTACATCGACAATGAGCCTCCATTGCCCTTATTGAGCGATACCGTTACGCGATTCAGGATTGATCGGGATATTCAGACGTTCATCGATCAGATCAGCAGTGAACAACCACAGCACTACCTGAAGGCCGATGTACGCACACAGTTGCAACTGCTGGATGGAGTGTGGCCCGGAGAAAGGCCACTGCAACTTGTCGCGCGCGATGGAAGCGTCATTTGGCAGACAGGCTCCAACGATTCTGTTCCTGTGCGGATAAACGAGGACCGCTTGAACGATGGCGACCTGATTGCAACCTTGCTTTCGCACCTTGATGAAGGTGAAACAAAAACACTGATGGAAGACGTTTTCGGCGCGTCGGTCACGACTGCGGGGGCTCATGCAAAAATCCTGCGGGCGGAAATCGCACGGCGTGCCAGCGCCAAGCGAAACTTCATGTTCAATGCTCGTTACAAAGAGCACGAGTTGCGCTGGAGTGCTCAGGTACAAGCGGTTCAGTCCGAAATGCCGGGTCTGCCTGGCGCTGTTGCGCAAGAGTTGCTGGCGGTCGCCACACCCGAGGAACTGCAAATAGTCGCCCAAGGGCGCTTGCCATCGCGACTCAAGGGGCTGGCGCTCTATGCGCGTGAAGAAGTGAGGGTTGCTCGTGCTTATGAGGGGCTTTACCTGGCGTCGGTCGAAAGCTTCGATACCGAAACGCTGGTGCTGCATTCGCTTGAGAACCTGCCGGGCTGGCCCTCGGATGTGTCCATTCAAGTCAGGCTGTTCGAGTACGAAGGCGGGGTGTTGGACAGTATCGGTACAGAGCACGCCAAGCTTAAACGCACGATAGTCTCGCGCGTAGATGGCAGCTTCCAGGCTTACGATGATCAAGGTAATGCCTTGCACGCAGAGACTGACCTCTACTCCTCGATCTTGCAGGCACTCCCGGATGCCGAACTGAACGGTTTGAATATTCGCAGGAGTGACATTCGGACACTGAAGCAGGCCGTACGTGACCACGCGGTAAGGCCTGACAGGTTGTCCACGATACTTGCGCAGTCCCCGGCCCCGATACCACCGGCTTTCAATCCCACCTTGCTTCGTCTGCGTGGAGGTGCATCCAATGGAGAGGGTGTGGAGTCGGATTCGCTGAATACCCAGGAGGTTTTTAAAGACCTTGTCGAGCGGGCCTATTCTTCTGAACCTTTGCCGTCGGTAAAAAACGACTATTTGAATGGGTTGGAATTAATACACGAGAACCTGTCGGTACTGGACCTGAATTATCTCCAGTGGGCGTTTCACGACGCAGTCGACAGCCCTTTGGTGACTGCAACAATGCGCCAGAGTGTCGAACTGTTGCCCGAGCTGAAAAAATTGCTGTCCCCTGAGCAATTCACCGAACTACTGAACAACATGTTCATGGACGGTGAACCAACGCCCTTGTCGGATTCGCAGCGGGAGCTGGGAATGACCGCTCGTTACCTGAAGAGAACAAAACGTACGGATCAATATGAATCGCTGGCCCTCGCAGCGAAAGCAGGCAACGCCCCGTCGGGCACGCTGGCTGATTTGTATAGCTACGTGGAGATACTGGGTGAGCATATGAGCGCAGCCGAGAAGGTCATTGAAGTCTCGTCGCAGACCATGGCTGATTTGAACATGGCGCAGCGTGCGATCACCCGCGCCAAGGAGCTTCTCCCGTTGTCCGGCAACCAACTACCGAGCATCTGGGAAAAGGGCGGATCGGCTATCGCCGCACTGAAAAATCTCCGAAAGATCGACTTGGTTACCGGTTTGCCTACGGCCGAGCTCACCACTGCCGAAGCTGCACAGGCCGCTATCAACATCAAGGGCGGGAACTGTTCGGAGAATTCGAAAGTGACGTTCTCGATCCTCGCGAACCAGCCCCGGACATCTGAAATACATATTGTCAAAGCCACCAATTTTGACCATCAGTATGTTGTCATTGGTGACTTGAGCCACCCGGAGCAATTGGTCGCTGCCGATTCCTGGCCAGAGTTTCCCAGTGCCCATCTGACCAGCGAGGGCTACTTCACGTTCGATCCTGAACCGGTGCTGACCCTGAAGCCTGGCCCTGCCGTCGCCGAGTATGCGTTTATCGACGATGCACCTGCTGGCACTGCCGTTATTCCGCCTCGAGGCTCGGATGATTCCTCACTCAGGGCGATAAAAATTGCCAAGCTGCATCAGAAAGGCGGTTATGCCCAATGGACTTCATTGAAAGAGCTAGGCGCTACCTATGTATCGCCTGATGAGCGAGCGGTTTCTTTCGAGCGACACAGTGCCTCGGTTATCGAGAATCGCCTCGAGACGTTTGAGGGCTACTACAAAGCGATCTCGTCCCGTTAACGGCCATTCTTGAAGCGTTGTTCGAGCCGGGAGCGAGTCACTGATAACTCGCTCTCGGCTTTTTTGCAGGTCGTCAAAGTTGAAAGGTGAAGGTGTAACGGCATTTGTCTACACTCCGTTCGAGGCCGCGCCCATCGGCGCGGTAACAAGGAGAAAACTCCATGAAGATGCTGCGTATCCCTTTGTTGATGATCGGTCTGCTGCTCTGTTCCCAAGGCTTTGCCGCCACGGCTCAACAGAACAAAATGGCCACCTGCAATGCCGACGCCACCGCGAAAGCCCTCAAGGGTGATGAGCGCAAAGCCTTTATGAGTACCTGCCTGAAAGCCGCGCCGGCAGCAGAAGCGGCCAAACCCATGACCCCTCAACAAGAGAAGATGAAAACCTGCAACGCCACCGCTACCGCGCAGGCGCTTAAAGGTGATGCACGCAAAACCTTCATGAGCGATTGCCTGAAGAAAAAATAATCCGTATCCCTGAGCGCGGCTTGCCGGCGCTGAACGATGACACGGTCTGTCAGTTCCACCGCGGTGACTCTATCGCGGGCAAGCCTTGCTCCTACGATGGTGAAGTCATCCGCTCGCTTCAATGTCGGAAGGCTGGCAGACTGCCAATCCTTTAACGCCGTTTGTTTTGAGGCTGTATGCCAACGTTTTCTCAGCGTCACGTGTTGCTGTTGGTCAGTTGGGTGATCATTTTTGGTGGGCTATTGCTGGTGATACCGCTGCGACTGTTGCCCAGTCTGCTGGCCGGGTTACTGGTGTTCGAACTGGTCAACATGCTCACCCCGCAGTTGCAACGACTGATCGAAGGGCGGCGTGCACGCTGGCTGGCCGTGGCCTTGCTCGGCACGCTGGTGGTCAGCGTACTGGCGCTGATTTTTGCCGGTGCTATCAGTTTTCTGCTGCATGAAGCGGAAAACCCCGGGGCTTCCCTGGACAAATTCATGCTGGTGGTCGACAAGGCGCGTGGCCAGTTACCGCCATTCATCGACGCTTACCTGCCCGCTAGCGCGGCTGAATTTCGCGTGGCCATCGGCGAGTGGCTGAGCAAACACCTGAGCGACCTGCAACTGGTCGGCAAAGACGCCGCGCACATGTTCGTCACGTTGCTGATCGGCATGGTGCTGGGGGCGATCATCGCCTTGCAGCGCATCCCTGACCTGACCCAACGCAAACCCCTGGCGGCAGCACTGTTCGACCGTTTGCACCTGCTGGTTCAAGCGTTTCGCAATATCGTCTTTGCGCAGATCAAGATTTCCCTGCTCAACACTTTTTTTACCGGGATCTTTCTGGCAGTGATCCTGCCGCTGTTCGGGATCAAGCTGCCGTTGACCAAAACCCTGATCGTGCTGACCTTCCTGCTGGGCTTGCTGCCGGTGATCGGCAACCTGATGTCCAACACGCTGATCACCATCGTCGGCTTGTCATTGTCGATCTGGGTTGCGGTGGCGGCGCTGGGTTATCTGATCTTTATCCACAAGCTGGAATACTTCCTCAACGCGCGGATCGTCGGCGGGCAGATCAGTGCCAAGTCCTGGGAGTTGCTGCTGGCAATGCTGGTGTTCGAAGCCGCGTTCGGCCTGCCGGGGGTGGTGGCGGGGCCGATTTATTACGCGTACCTGAAGAGCGAGTTGAAGCTGATCGAGATGGTTTGATCCGATGTTGATCTAATTGTGGCGAGGGAGCTTGCTCCCGCTGGGCCGCGAAGCGGCCCCTTATCCCGAAAAAGAGGGGACTGCTACGCAGTCCAACGGGAGCAAGCTCCCTCGCCACAGGGGTTGCGTCAGGCCAAGGTGCCGTAACGCTTCATCGCCTCGATCGCCAGGCCGCTGCCGATGCTGCCGAAGATGTTCCCTTCAACATGCTGCGCGTTCGGCAGCATCGCCGACACGCTGTTACGCAGCGCCGGAATCCCGCTCGAACCACCGGTAAAGAACACCGTATCCACTTGGTCGACGCGCACATTGGCATCGTTGAGCAATTGGGTCACGCTGTTGCGCACCCGTTCCAGCAGGTTATCGATGGCCGATTCGAACAGCGCCCGGCTCAGTTCGACGCTCAAACCTGGTTCGATCCGGTCCAGCGGCACATGGCGACTGTCGGCATGGGTCAGTTGGATCTTGGTTTCTTCCACTTCCATTGCCAGCCAGTGCCCGGCGCGCTGGTCGATCAGCTTGAACAGGCGATCGATACCGCCGGTGTCTTCGATGTCGTAACGCATGCTGCCCAAAGCCAGGGTCGATTTCTGCGAGTAAACCGAGTTGATGGTGTGCCAGGTCGCCAGGTTCATGTGGTGGCTGGTGGGCATGTAGGCGCCACTTTTCATCCGGCTGCCGTAGCCGAACAACGGCATCAGACCCTGGAGGCTCAATTGCTTGTCGAAATCGGTCCCGCCGATGTGCACGCCGCCGGTGGCGAGGATGTCGTCGTGACGGTTGTCGTGGCCGCGTCGCTCAGGCGACAGACGCACCAGGGAGAAGTCCGACGTACCCCCGCCGATGTCGACGATCAGCACCAGCTCTTCCTTTTCGATGGTCGACTCATAGTCGAACGCTGCGGCAATCGGTTCGTACTGGAACGAGACGTCCTTGAAGCCGATGGCGCGGGCTACGTCCACCAGGGTGTTTTCGGCTTCCTGGTCGGCCATTTCATCGTCATCGACGAAAAATACCGGACGCCCCAGCACCACTTCTTCGAATTCTCGACCGGCGGCGGTCTCGGCACGCTTCTTCAGCTGGCCGATGAACAGCCCGAGCAGGTCCTTGAACGGCATCGCCGTGCCCAGGACGCTGGTATCGTGCTTGATCAGCTTGGAACCCAGCAGGCTTTTGAGCGAGCGCATCAAGCGGCCTTCGTAGCCTTCCAGGTACTCGTGCAGCGCCAGCCGGCCGTACACCGGGCGGCGTTCTTCCATGTTGAAGAAGACCACCGACGGCAGGGTGATTTTGTCGTCCTCCAGCGCGATCAGCGTTTCCATGCCAGGGCGCAGCCAGCCGACAGTGGAGTTGGACGTGCCAAAGTCGATGCCGCAGGCACGGGCCGGAGATGCGTTTTTCATGTCTTTCAGGTTCCGGTTAAAAAACGGCCGCGCAGTGTATGTCAGAGCGGCGCAGAATCGAAGGCCGACTATCCGCTAAATTCAAGGTCTTCGCTCACTTGAAAGACTATCCTTACTCCCCAAACTTACAGGCATGAGCCTGGCAGCCACTCTGCGATCAAGTGATCCGCCCCGGCTGCCGATAAACTTCTGATGCGCTGCCCGCTCCCAACCTTGAGATCGGTCAAGCCCGCGACCGCCAATCGGCGCAGGCTGTGCAGGTGGCGCGATATCGATAACGGATGGTGATTCCCTCGATGGACTTCAAAGACTATTACAAGATTCTCGGTGTGGAGCCGACTGCTGACGATAAGGCGATCAAGGCCGCCTATCGCAAGCTGGCGCGCAAATACCACCCCGACGTCAGCAAGGAAAAAGACGCCGAGGCCAAGTTCAAGGACGCCTCGGAGGCCTATGAAGCGCTGAAAAGCGCCGACAAGCGCGCCGAATACGACGACTTGCGCAAATACGGCCAGCACGGACAACCGTTCCAGGGTCCGCCGGGTTGGCAGGGGCGCGGTGGTGCGGGTGGTTTTGGCGGTGGTCAGGACAGTGGCGATTTTTCGGACTTCTTCAGTTCGATTTTTGGTAACCGTGGCCCGGGTTTCGGGGGTGGACAGTCTGGTCGCAGTGCCGGTCGTCGAGGGCAAGACGTGGAAATGGAATTACCGGTTTTTCTGGAAGAAAGCCTCTCGAACGAATCGAAGAAGGTCAGCTTCCAGGTACCGCAGTACAACGCGGCTGGCCAGCATGTCAGCAACACCAGCAAAAGCCTGAACGTGAAAATCCCGGCCGGTGTGACCGATGGTGAGCGCATTCGGCTCAAGGGCCAGGGCGCACCGGGTGTCGGTGGCGGCGCCAATGGCGACCTGTACCTGACCATTCGTTTTGCGCCGCACCCGAAATTCGACGTTGAAGGTGAAAACCTGATCATCACCTTGCCGCTGGCCCCGTGGGAGCTGGCGCTGGGTGCAGAGGTCGCGGTGCCGACCCTGACCGGCAAGATCAACCTGAAAGTTCCAGCCGGCAGCCAGAACGGCCAGCGCATGCGCGCCAAAGGCCACGGCCTGCTGAACAAGGCCGGGCAGCGCGGTTACCTGTTCGTGCAGCTCAAGGCGGTAATGCCCAAACATATCGACGATGACGTCAAAGCGTTGTGGCAGGAGCTGGCGAAGAAAGCCGCTTTTAATCCGCGGGAGCATTTTTGAGTCAAGAAAAGGAGTAGCCAATCATGAGCAACCCCCTGATCGTTCAACTGGACATGGCAGAGTTCTGTGAGGCGACCGATTTGTCGGACGTCTACGTGATCGAAATCGTCGAACACGGCATCCTCGAACCTCAGGGCGCGCAGCCCAAGGATTGGCGCTTCAACGACTATGAACTGGCGGTCGCCAAGCGCGCCGCCAAGTTGCGCCGCGACCTGGAACTGGAATGGGAAGGCGTCGCCCTGGCGCTCGACCTGCTGGAAGAAGTGCAGCAACTACGCGCCGAGAATCGCATGCTCAGGCAGCGGTTGGGGCGGTTAGTCGTCGAGTAGCCCCATCTCGTAGCAGCCTTGGTTAAGGGACGAACACCGAACCTGTGGCGAGGGGGCTTCTGTGGCGAGGGAGCTTGCTCCCGCGGGTCGGTCCGCGTTCGGGCGTAGCGACCCTAATATCGGCCGCCGCGAGTATTCAGATGGAAAGCGATTGCTGGATTACGACCGCTTCGCGGCCGAGCGGGAGCAAGCTCCCTTGCCACAGTCGTGGTCTTCACCCACGTCCACCACTACAAAACCACCCGCGACACCCTCGGCAACACCACGCTGAACGTCGTGCCCTCGGCCTCGCTGGAACTGACTTCGATCGTGCCCTGGTGGGCATCCACCACTTGTTTGACGATGAACAAACCGAGCCCAAGGCTGGTGGACGGGCCGGCGAGTTCTTCGCTGGCGCTGCGCACCAACGGGTCGAATATCGTCGGCAGTGCCTCGGCGGGAATCGGCTCGCCATGGTTGTGCATGGTCAGCGTCACCTGATCTTTTTCTCCTATGATTCTCAGCGTCACAGGGTGTCGATTGGCACCGTGCTGCAAGGCATTACCGACAAGGTTTTGCAGCAGTTGGCCGAGGCGCGTGCGGTCCCAGATGCCATGGGTGTCGCCTTCGACGATCAGTTGTGAGTTGCAGTCCGGCTGTCCGGCGCCGGCTTCGTCCAGCGCAGCTTTTGCGGCGGCGGCCAGGTCCATCGGTGCCGGTTCGATCGGCAGGCTGCTGCCCAGCCGGCTACGTACCAGCTCCAGCAAGTCGCTGACCATCGCCGCCATGTGCCGGGCACTGCTCTTGATGCTTGTCACATAGGTCTGGGCGTCGGTATCCAGTTTGGCCTTGCGTAGCAACATCTCGGTGGACATGTTCACTGCCTGCAAGGGGGTGCGCAGATCATGGCCCAGAATGGCCAGGAAGATGTCCCGTGAACGATTGACCTGCTCGGCGTACGCTGCGGTGGACTCGGCCAGGGCTTCGTCGATGGCTTCGTTGAAACGGATCATGTCCTGCATGTACGCCACGTCCGGCGACTCCAGGCTGTTGACCCACAGGCGAATCACGCTGGCCCGCAAATGCCGGAACTCCGAGGTCATCTGCACCAGATCAAACCCCACGTTATGCCGAAGCTCGCCATGGCTGGCCGCGGCCTTGTCCAGACTTGGTGTTTTTTCCGGGCCTTCGCCCCTGGCCTTGGCCGCTTGTTCAAGGCCGGTTTGGGCGGTCTTCATGTCGCGGGAAGCGGCCAGCAGGATCAATGTGGCGTGGTCGCGCAGGAGCGTCCGGTCCATGGAGTCAGGGTCGGGGGCTATGGTTCGGGCGAACAGCTCCCATTCGTCGACGATACGCTCGACGTGAGTCACGATGAATTCGGATAGACGCATGGTCGAAGGCTCCACGCAGTAAGCGCTTGACGGTCTCGCATTTTAGCGCCTTTAAGACCGGCTCAAAACTACCGTTGACGAGCAGGATCAGCCACGGTGGTTGTCAGGGTGGTATTTAATTATTGTTCAGGTTCTGAAGTTGAATGTTATTGGGCGTTTATGCTGGTTTTACAGCAGTTATTTAATCTTTTGTTATCTGCGGTATTGAATAAGCTGGTCGTTCTTATGAGCGCACAGGGACAGTTGCGAAAATGAATGAATTACCGAAAAAGTCGATCTCGGCAATGTCTTCGGTGGCCGTTGACAATAATGCCGTTATTCATCAGGAATATTTAGCGGGCAGCCTTGCAACGCTATTGAAAGATGCATCGATTTCGACGCTTGCATCGATGACTGATCTGAAACCAGCGGTGCCCGAGTGGTACATCAACGCACGTCGTATCGATCGCCAATACCTGAACGAACTCATTAATGAACGCTGGCGCTTGCAGGACACGCTGGACAAGACACTGGGTGAATTACAAAAGGACATCAATGAATTTGCCGAGCCGTTGCTGGTCGAGGCGCTGAAACAGCAGTTGAACCTGGAACTGGATGTCAAGGCGACGTCACTGCGGCTTTATGTTCCCGCCAAACTGGGGTTTGGTACCATCGATACGAATGCCAGTCGACTCAGACACTCCACACTGCTGGAAGCCGCCCTGCATAACTTTGAAGAGCCTGAAACCCATGCGGGGGCGTTTCGCGATGGTTCTGGCGTCTTTACTACGGACGCCGAAGGCGCTCCCCTGCGTCATGAACTGACCGTCGAGAAGTTTGCAGCCCTGTGTCGGACCCTGGACATCGGAGCGCAGTATCAACAACACGTCACGGCGTTGCTGAGGCCTGTAGATGCCAAGGCCAGGGCGATACTTGAGCGACAGTCCATTGCCAGTGAAAGAGCCGCTTTCAACGAGTCGGCGCTCATTGCCTATTTGAAGAAGGACATAACTTTCGATGTGTATGGAAAGTTGCAGCAGGTGCGCGATGACCAGCAAAACATACAGCTGGGCAATCGCCCCTTGCACAGTCATCGACTGTCACTCATGGGGTTCAAGCTGACCGGTATCGTGCTGTTCAGTGCAGTGGCTGATCCGTCGACAATCAAAACGACCTTTGACAGTCTGGTTCCAGAACATCAGCGAACGATGATGGAGTGGTCGGATCGGCTGATGCTTCTAGCGGGACAGGAGTTTGAGCAATTCAAGTTGCTCAAGGCGTTTTTTGCCAACGGTCCCAGCGGTATGGCCGAAGAAATGTTTCGCCGTGAGGATATTCATGAGCAAAGTCGTCTGGACGGCACGCTGATCGCTTATGTTCCCGGCGACCCCGATCATCCGCTCAAGGAATATGCCTCGTTCACCGACTTCATGAAAGAGCTGACGAGCCAGCTGCGCACCTCGGACTATCAACAGTTTTTCAGTCGATTTGTGGCGCAAAAAGACCAGGGCAGATTCTTCAGTCGGGTCCGGGAGCGGTTCACTACCTTTACATGGAGGCAGCGCGAACCGTTGGACATGGGCCCGTGGTGGCGAGAGACCGCGGTCGAGAACCCCGACGCGGAGCCCATTACCAACGTCATTTCAGGCGAGCTCTGGCCGCAGCTTGGTCGGTGGCGGGGGGACAAAGCGATTGCGGATGCGCGACAGATCGCCGTGCCGACCGACGATGAAGACAGGGCCACCCGCTGGAGTCGGCTGACCAGCTACCTGGACATCGGCTGGAACGTGTTCAGCTTTGGTGCCCTGTTGGTCCCGGGTCTTGGGGAGGCGGTGCTGGCCGTCATGGTCGGGCAGATGCTGTTCGAAACCATGGAAGGGATTGAAGAGTGGAGCAAAGGGGACAAGGAAGAAGCCGCTGCCCATCTCACTGGCGTCATGATCAATTTCGCCCAGTTGGCAATCATGGCTGCCGGGCATGTGTTGCCGGGCGGTGCGCCTGCGCCTGTCAAACCATCGTCCTTTATCGACCAGTTGAAACAGGTTGAGCTCCCTGACGGCAAGACCCGCCTCTGGAATGCGGACCTGACGCCCTACGCGCATGACATGATCTTGCCAAAAGAGGCAAAGCCGAGCGAGCAAGGCCTGTATCGACACAGCGAAAAAGACATCCTGAAGCACGAGAACAGGTATTTCGTCGTCAGTGAGGATCCACACACTGGCCAGCCACACCTGCGGCACCCGAATCGGCCGGAGGCTTATCAGCCGAAACTTGCGCACAACGGTGCCGGTGCCTGGAAAACCGAGCTGGACCACCCCATTGAGTGGGACAAAACCACACTCATGCGTCGCATGGGCCCGGCGGTCGAGGGTTTCTCCGATGCCACGCTTGAGCAGATTCGTATTGCCAGTGGTGTGGAGGAAGACCTCCTGCGAAGGCTGCACATAATCAGCGAACCGCCACCAGCGCTGATGACCGACGCGATCGAGCGCTTCAATGCGTGGGTTGATGTGCAGAAGTTGCCCGAGCAGATTTTGGCCGATGAGGTTCCGCAAGCTTTTGTCGAGCAGGTGCCACGTTTGCTGACGGAGTTGCGGGGATGGCCAGCACAAAAAACTATCGAGGTATTTGAAGGGCCCGAACATCGGGGGCGTTCGATCAAGTATGGCAACATCGACGCGTCACCGGCCAACACACTGAAGATAACCCACGCAGAGATCCGCGCAGGGAAGCTTCCAGAGCTCGCCGTGAAGTTCGTTGACGAGACAGACATCCGCGGACTGCTCGGGCAGCGGATCTCCACGGATAAACAAATCCGTATTGAAGCCTTGAAAAGCAGGCTTGCCATGCACGCAGACACGCGTCGCGCAGGTCTGTTCGATACGCTAAACCGTCGGCAGCAGCATACAAACAATCCTCAAGTGCTGGTGCTTCAAGACGCTTTTAGCGGGCTACCCACCTCAGTTGCCCGGGAGTTGCTGGCCAGTGTCGATGCCGAAGGCCTACGCAAAATAACGGAGCCATCGCGCATACCCTTGCAACTCAGAGAGCGTGTGCTCGTGGCCTTGCTGGAGTTGCGTGTAGCACGCGCCTACGAAGGCCTTTTCCTCGACTCCGTGGACAATGTGGATACTGAACGGCTGGCGCTGCATTCATTGCAGATTTTGCCGAACTGGTCCGAGAACGTTCGGATCGAAATCCGTGATGCTTCATTCGATGGGCCGTTGCGTGACAGTGTCGGTCCGGCAGATGCCTCCGTGCGCAAAATCCTGGTCAGCGAGGACGGCCAATACCAGGCACGCGATGACGAAGATAATCACCTGCATGGGCCCGATAACCTTTATGCATCCGTGCTGCATGCCTTGCCTGATGTCGAAAGAAACGCGCTGGGGTATGAGATCAATCAAGGTACGCAGTTGAGACATGCGATTCAAAAAGCGCCGTTGCCACGGGACACCCTCAGCTCTCTTCTGGCAGATAACCCAATCCGCAAGCCGGCCTATGACCCCGCCACGATGAAACTGCGTGGTGGCATGCAGGGCATCACTCAAGGTGTCCGCCAGATACCCGCAAGACTGACACCGCAAGAACGGGTCCGCAGCATTCGCCCCGGCTGGACAGAGGCTGAGGCCCAGGTCTATCTGGAGGGCGGCGGCAGCGAAAGTAGCGTGGAAGAGCAGGCGAGCGCGCTCGAAGCAGAATTCAATCGGCTAAACGCCAATTTTCAACGCTGGTTGAAGTCGCCTACCGAGGCCTTCGGGTTCAGCGCTGCCGGCATCGCCGAATGGCAGTCCAGAAACGCGTTGTACAAAGCGATCAGGGAATCCTGGCAGCGAATCGGCCAGCGGGATGTGGATTCATTCGGGAATCTGCATGGCGTGGTACTCGACCTTGAACATGTTCCGCTGGGGCGTCATCTGGGGACCATGCCGGCCCTGGAAGGCAACTTCAACCATGTCACCCGACTCAACTTGAAGCGAACCGAGTTGATCGATGCACAGGTTTCTTTTCTCGATCACTTCCCGCGGCTTCGGTCGTTGAGCCTCGATAACAACTCACTTACACGGTTTCCTCACGTCATCGGTCGAATGCGAGGGCTGACGGAGTTGACCCTGCGTGGGAATCGAATCGTGCTGGATGGGCAATCGGTGGCCGACCTTAGAAACCTTACCCGGCTTCAGACCCTGGACTTGCAGGGAAACCCGTTGGGGCGCGTTCCCGACATTGGCCAAATGCGCAATTTACATTCGTTGTACCTGGCTGATACCGGCATTCGCACCTGGCCCGACGGTCTGTTCTCCCAGCCCCGGTTCCGGCATTTTTACCTGGATATGCAGCGCAACGTAATCACCTACATTCCTCTGGTTGCGCCAGGCTCCGTCCAGGCAGAGCTGATGGCTCGCACGCTCTTGAACCGTGAGCCGCAGTGGTTGCCGGAATTCGATCTCCAGACGCTCAGGCAGTACATCCGATCCGTCGGTCTGGACCCTGATCGTCCCTATCCGCCTCGCGGCGTGCGCGACAGTCTTGACTGGGAAGAGGGCATGACGCGACCTGAATGGGTCGCTCGGCAGTCCATCTGGAATAGCGTCGAAGACGAGTTCGACTCGGTGCCGTTTTTCAACCAGATCAGGAAGCTCACCGAGTCCGTCCACTTCAAAAACGATCCGGCATTCAGAGTGGACATGACGAGCAAGCTCTGGCGAATGCTGGAGGCCATGTCCAAAGACAGCGAACTGCGCAAGAATCTTTTTGTCCTGGCGAAAGAGACCACCAATTGCGTCGATGCCGGCGCGCAGCTGTTCAATGCGATGGGTGTTGAAGTGCTGATTCATGAAGCCTATGGGCTCGCCAACCCGAGTCTGGTAGAGGCCGAGCTGGTGCTGTTGGCCAGAGGTAAATCGCGTCTGGATGAACTGAGCAGGATTGCCCACAAGGTCATCGCCGAGCAACTGCAGAGCGGTGAGACATTCAGGGTTTTCGATCCGGAAACTGGCCAGTACACGGGGTCCATTGATGAGGTCGAGACCCATCTGGCCTACATGACGGACCTGGCCGGTCGACTGGATCTACCCTGGCAGTCACGTGACATGCAGTTTCGAACGCACTCCGGTGTCACTCCCCAGATGATCGAAAGTGCCTATCGGCGTGTGCTCAGTCTGGAGGAGGGGGATCTACTCTGCGATTCGATCATCGAGCAGCCGTTCTGGGAGTCTTATGTCCAGGGCTCCAATCGGAGTGCTTTCAAAGCCTTCAGGCGCCGAATCGATGCGACCACAGAGTTCTACACGGCGCTGGAGAGAAGGACGACTGAACCCACCCTGTCACTTGAGGAAAAAGCCCGGCTGAAGGAGGACATTCGGGTGCTCGCCGCAGAGTTGGGCAAACAGGAAAGCGAGTTTGCTCCGGGGCGGATCATGACGGAAGAGGAGTATGCCGCCGAGCTGAGTTTGATAGACGCCGAGATGAAGGCGTTGCTCAAGATATTGACTCAGCAGGCAATGGATCGGGCAAAGCTGCAACGGGTTGAAATCCCCTTTACGGTCGAACCATCCAGCTGATCACGCACAGGCTGTCATCCCGGCACGAAGACTGACGACCTTCGTGCCGGTTTTTTATGCGTGTATGAATCTCAAAACAGGAAATACCGCTGCGCCATCGGCAATACATCCGCGGGTTCACACCACAGCAGCACGCCGTCGGCCTTGACCTGATAGGTCTGCGGATCGACATCGATATTAGGCAGATAGTCGTTGTGGATCAGGTCGGTTTTCTGCACCTCGCGGCAACCTTTGACCACGACGATTTTCTTTTTCAGCCCCAGCGCTTCGGGAAGGCCCGCATCCTGCGCCGCCTGGCTGATGAACGTCAGGCTGGTGGCATGCAGCGAACCACCATAACTGGCGAACATCGGGCGGTAATGCACCGGTTGCGGCGTCGGGATCGAGGCGTTGGCATCGCCCATCAGGCTGGCCGCGATGGCACCGCCCTTGAGGATCAGCGTCGGTTTTACGCCGAAAAACGCCGGGCGCCAGAGCACCAGGTCGGCCCATTTACCGACTTCGATCGAGCCCACTTCATGGCTGATGCCGTGAGTGATGGCCGGGTTGATGGTGTACTTGGCGATGTAGCGTTTGACACGGAAGTTATCGTTACCCTCGCCATCACCTGCCAGCGGGCCACGCTGCTTTTTCATCTTGTCGGCGGTTTGCCAGGTGCGGGTGATGACTTCACCGACGCGGCCCATGGCCTGACTGTCGGAGCTGATCATCGAGAACGCGCCGAGGTCGTGGAGGATGTCTTCAGCGGCGATGGTTTCGCGGCGAATGCGGCTTTCGGCGAAGGCCACGTCTTCGGCAATGCTCGGGTCCAGGTGGTGGCAGACCATCAGCATGTCGAGGTGTTCGTCGATGGTGTTGCGGGTGAACGGCCGGGTCGGGTTGGTCGAGCTCGGCAGCACGTTGGCGAAACCGCAGGCCTTGATGATGTCGGGCGCGTGGCCGCCTCCGGCGCCTTCGGTGTGGTAGGTGTGGATGGTCCGACCCTTGAAAGCGGCGAGGGTGGTTTCGACAAAGCCCGATTCGTTCAGGGTGTCGGTGTGGATCGCCACCTGTACGTCGAACTGGTCGGCGACGTTCAGACAGTTGTCGATGCTCGCCGGCGTAGTGCCCCAATCCTCGTGCAGCTTGAGGCCGATAGCACCGGCCTTGACCTGTTCGATCAGCGGCTCTGGCAGGCTGGCGTTGCCCTTGCCGGTGAGGCCGATGTTCATCGGGAACGCATCCACCGCTTGAAGCATCCGCGCCAAATGCCATGGGCCGGAGGTGCAGGTGGTGGCGTTGGTGCCCGTCGCCGGTCCCGTGCCGCCGCCGATCATGGTGGTGACGCCGCTCATCAATGCTTCTTCGATCTGCTGCGGGCAGATGAAGTGGATGTGCGTGTCGACACCGCCCGCCGTGAGGATCATCCCCTCGCCGGCGATCACTTCGGTGCTGGCGCCGACCGCGATGGTTACATTCGGCTGGACGTCCGGGTTACCGGCTTTGCCGATGGCCGCAATGCGCCCATCCTTGAGGCCGACGTCGGCTTTGACGATGCCCCAATGGTCGATGATCAGCGCGTTGGTGATCAGCGTGTCGACCACTTCCGCCGCCAGTAACTGGCTCTGACCCTGGCCATCGCGGATCACTTTGCCGCCGCCGAACTTCACTTCTTCACCGTAGGTGGTGAAGTCTTTTTCGACTTCGATCCATAGCTCGGTGTCGGCCAGGCGGACCTTGTCACCGACGGTGGGGCCGAACATGTCGGCGTAGGCTTGTCTTGAGATTTTCATGCGTGTGCCTTCAGATTGATCGTTCCCATGCTCTGCGTGGGAATGCCGCCATGGACGCTCTGCGTCCGCCGTTCAGTTAGTCGAGGTCGCCCATGATCCTGCCGGCGAACCCGAACACCCGGCGATGCCCGGCCAGGTCCACCAGCTCGACCTCGCGGCTCTGCCCCGGTTCGAAGCGCACGGCGGTGCCGGCCGGGATGTTCAGGCGCATGCCACGGCTGGCGGCGCGGTCGAACGTCAGGGCGTCGTTGGTTTCGAAAAAGTGGTAGTGCGAACCGACCTGAATCGGCCGGTCGCCGCTGTTGGCCACGGTCAGGTTCAGGGTGCGACGGCCGGCGTTGAGCTCGATGTCGCCTTGCTTGATCTGATATTCGCCAGGAATCATTCGGGTTGTCCCAGGGTCTTGTAGTAGATGGCGGTCGGGGTGTAACGACCGTCCGGGCTTTGGCAGTAGTTCGGCAGCTCACCGACACGGGTGTAGCCCAGGGATTGATAGAACGCTTCGGCCGCCGACCCCGCTTCGGTGTCGAGGTACAGCAGGCCACGTTTGTGCTGGCGCGCGGCAAGCTCCACAGCATTCATCAGTTGTTGAGCCAGGCCGCGTCGCCGCGTGTCATGGCGCACCTGGAGCTTTTGCACTTCGGCGCGATTGCGGCCGTTGGCTTTCTGGCACAGGGCCAGTTGCACGCTGGCCAGGACCTTTTCATCGTGAACCACTACCCACAGCAACAGACTGCCGTCCTCGAGCCCGGCCTGGACACTGTTGATGTAGGCGCGGGCCTGGGCATCATCAAGGTCGGCCATGAAGCCGATCGAGGCGCCGTGCTGCACGGCGTCAAACAGCAAATCGATCAAGCCCTGACGGTAGTGCGCAAAGCTTTCGGTGTTCACGCGTCGCAGTTGGGCAGTGTTCATGACATATCACTCCTTGTTGGCGACGGGCGGCTCCGCGCCCGGATTGAGGATCAGCTGCATGAAGGTCAGGTCGAGCCAACGGCCGAACTTGGTACCGACTTGCGGCATGTGCCCGGTGGTGGTGAATCCGGTCCGTTCGTGCAGGCGAATCGAGGCGGCGTTAGCGCTTTCGATGGCGGCGACCATCACGTGCTTGTTGCAGCCCCTGGCGCGTTCCATCAGCACGTCCATCAGCTGTGGGCCGAGGCCATTGCCGCGCTGATCGCTGCGCACGTACACCGAATGTTCGACGGTGTGGCGGAAACCGTCGAACGGCCGCCAGTCACCGAATGAGGCATAGCCGAGCACGCTGTTGTCGGCGTCGACAATCACCAGAACAGGGTAGCCCTGGGATTGCCGGGTGTTGAACCAGGCCTGGCGGTTAGCGAGGTCGACGGCCTGTTCGTTCCAGATCGCGGTCGTATTGAGGACAGCGTCGTTGTAGATGTCGCGGATCGCCGGCAGGTCGGCGTATACGGCATCACGAATGTGATAAGTCATGGCGCAGCCTCAGACGATGGGTTGGTGGACGGTGACCAGTTTGGTGCCGTCGGGAAAGGTCGCCTCGACCTGGATCTCCGGGATCATTTCCGGGATGCCTTCCATCACTTGCTCGCGGTTCAGCAGGGTGGTGCCGTAGTGCATCAGTTCGGCGACCGTCTGGCCGTCACGCGCGCCTTCGAGCAGCGCCGCGGAGATGTAGGCCATCGCTTCCGGGTAATTGAGTTTCACGCCACGGGCCAAACGCCGCTCGGCGACCAGGCCGGCGGTGAAGATCAGCAGCTTGTCTTTTTCGCGTGGGGTCAGGTCCATTTGGAATCCGTCAGGGCAGTTTTGTGGGTTTTTTGCGGGTGAGGGGTGTCAATTAAATCCACCCCTCACCCTAGCCCTCTCCCCAGAGGGGAGAGGGGACTGATCTCGGTTGTTTGCTGTGGCCGGGTCAGTCAGTTGCATTTTTGTGCCTGGAACATATTTGCAAATCGCATCGGACAAGCTCCCTCTCCCCCCTGGGGCGATACGGCGTTCCGGGAGGGCGGGGGGTGAGGGGTGGCCCTCAAGTACTCCATATTCTTGGTGGGACTGCTTCGCGGCCGAGCAGGGCCGGTCTGAGCAATTTCCACAAATCAATCAACCAGCCTCGCGCCAACAGCGCTTCACTGGCCAGGCAACGGGCGATTAACAGCCCCGGCAACTGCGTCAGATCCCCGCGCACCTCATTGGGCAACGAGCGGCATTTCTCCAGTAAATCGCTATCGATTTCACCCGTCACCAGCAACGTCGCAAACACCGGCTGGCCATCCAGCCCTATCGGCGAATCAAGCAAGCCGTCATCCCCGACAATGCGCTGGCGTTCGTGCCAGAGCAACTGGCCGTCGCGGCGGATATCCAGCTGTGACTGAAAGTGCCCGCGCTCGAAGCGTTCGCCGCTGGCCGGGCGACCCAGCGCCACGACGTCCCAAAAGAACAGCCGTGCGTCACCTTGCAGTTCAATAGAAGTGCGGAGTTCAGCCTGGGCGGCGCTGAACACGATGGTTTCTTGCGGCAGCCACTCCAGCGTGGCACCGGCCGCGACGTTCAAGTCGAGTTGCTGGTAGGCCGGCCCGGCGGCGCGATACCACTTGGCAGCGCCAGGGCTGGTCAGCTGCGCCCAGGCATCGGCACCGACGCAGGCCGTAATGTCCAGCCGATCACCACCGGCAATGCCGCCGGGCGGGTGAACGATGATGTGCTGGCACACCTCGGGGCCTTCGGCGTACAGGTGTTTTTGTACGCGCAGCGGACCCTTGTGGCGGCGCTGGACCGGACGCGTGCTGTCGCCGAAGCGGGCGTAACCGAGCTCCAGCTCGGCGTGCCAACTGGGCGTGAACGGTGTTGCAGTGATTGAAGTGGGAGCAAGGACAGTCATATGTCTTTATTTATCGTCAGGACGTTACAGACTAGATCGTAACCAACCCGCGCACACCCTCGGCTTCCATATTTTCTCCGCGGCCTTGCTGGACGATCTCGCCCCGGGACATTACCAGATACTGATCGGCCAGCTCGGCGGCGAAGTCGTAGAACTGCTCGACCAGCAGGATCGCCATGTCACCTCGTGCGGCGAGCTTTTTGATCACCGCGCCAATTTCCTTGATCACCGACGGCTGAATGCCTTCGGTAGGCTCGTCGAGGATCAGCAAGCGTGGCCGACTGACCAGCGCGCGACCGATGGCCAATTGTTGTTGCTGGCCGCCCGACAAGTCGCCACCGCGACGCTGCTTCATTTGCAGTAACACCGGGAACAGCTCGTAGATGAACGCCGGGACTTCCCTGGCCTCGGAGCCCGGGAAGCGCGACAGGCCCATCAGCAGGTTTTCTTCCACGGTCAGCCGCCCGAAAATCTCCCGGCCTTGCGGCACGTAAGCGATGCCGGCATGAACCCGTTGATGCGGCTTGAACGAGGTGATCGGTTTACCTTCCCAATTCACCGCGCCTTCCTTGGCTGGCAACAGACCCATCAGGCATTTGAGCAGGGTAGTCTTGCCGACTCCGTTGCGCCCGAGCAGGCAGGTGACTTCACCGACCTTCACCTCAAAGCTCAGGCCCCGCAGGATGTGGCTACCGCCGTAATACTGGTGCAGCTTGTCGACTTGCAGCATGTTCAATTCCCTCTCAGCGACCGAGATAAACCTCGATCACCCGCTCGTTGTCCTGCACCTGTGCAAGTGACCCTTCAGCCAGCACGCTGCCCTGATGCAATACGGTGACGTGGTCGGCAATCGAGCCGACAAAGCCCATATCGTGCTCCACCACCATCAATGAATGCTTGCCGGCCAGGCTTTTGAACAGCTCGGCGGTGAACTCGGTTTCGGCGTCGGTCATGCCCGCCACCGGTTCATCGAGCAGCAGCAGTTGTGGGTCCTGCATCAGCAACATGCCGATTTCCAGAAACTGCTTCTGCCCGTGCGACAGCAGACCGGCCGGGCGATTGACCGAGGTGGTCAGGCGAATGGTCTCCAGCACCTCACAGATGCGATCTTTCTGTTCGCCACTCAGGCGAGCCCGCAGGCTGGCCCACACCGACTTGTCGGTTTTCTGCGCCAGTTCGAGGTTTTCAAACACGCTCAAGGCTTCGAACACGGTTGGCTTCTGGAACTTGCGGCCAATCCCGGCCTGGGCGATCTGCACTTCACTCATCCGTGTCAGGTCCAGGGTTTCACCGAACCAGGCCTTGCCGTGACTGGGCCGGGTCTTGCCGGTGATCACATCCATCAGCGTGGTTTTGCCGGCGCCGTTGGGGCCGATGATGCAGCGCAGTTCGCCGACACCGATGTACAGGTTCAAATCGTTCAGTGCCTTGAAACCATCGAAGCTGACGCTGATGTCCTCAAGGGTGAGGATGGTGCCGTGGAGGGTGTTCAGGCCTTTTTCGACACGTTGCCCGAGACCGATGGCGTCGCGGCTGCTACCGGCGTCCTTGTTGGGCTCCGGTGGAAAAAAGACTGGTTCGAGCATGAACTCGGCTGTTGGAGCTGCTCTCATTTCTATAAGCCTCATTGTTCGCCCCTTTTCTTCAGCAAGCCGATCACACCTTTGGGCAGGTACAGGGTCACGATGATGAACAGCGCGCCGAGGAAGAACAGCCAGTATTCGGGAAAGGCCACGGTGAACCAGCTCTTCATGCCATTGACCACACCCGCGCCGAGCAGCGGCCCGATCAACGTACCGCGCCCGCCGAGCGCGACCCACACGGCGGCTTCGATGGAGTTGGTCGGCGACATTTCGCTGGGGTTGATGATCCCCACTTGCGGCACGTAGAGCGCACCGGCGAGGCCGCATAGCACCGCGCTCAAAACCCAGACAAACAGCTTGAAACCGCGTGGGTCGTAGCCGCAGAACATCAGGCGGTTTTCCGCATCACGCAGGGCGGTCAGTACCCGGCCGAACTTGCTTTGTGCCAGGCGCCAGCCGATGAACAGACTGGCCACCAACAGCAGCACCGTGGCGACGAACAGCACCGCGCGCGTGCCCGGTTCGGTGATGCCGAAGCCGAGAATCGTGCGGAAATTGGTGAAGCCGTTGTTGCCGCCAAACCCGGTCTCGTTGCGAAAAAACAGCAGCATCCCGGCGAAAGTCAGGGCCTGGGTCATGATCGAGAAGTACACGCCCTTGATCCGCGAACGGAAGGCGAAGAAGCCGAACACCAGCGCCAGCAAACCCGGCGCCAGCACCACCAGGCACATGGCCCAGATAAAGCTGCTGGTGCCGGTCCAGTACCACGGCAGTTCGGTCCACGAGAGGAAGGTCATGAACGCCGGCAGGCCATCGCCCGAAGCCTGGCGCATCAGGTACATGCCCATGGCGTAACCACCAAGGGCGAAGAACAGGCCATGACCCAGGGACAGCAAACCGGCGTAACCCCAGACGAGGTCCAGGGCCAGGGCGACGATGGCGTAGCAAAGAATCTTGCCCACCAGCGTCAGGGTGTAGGCAGAAATGTGTAGCGCACTGTCCGGTGACAACAGCGAGAGAAGCGGCAGCGCCAGCAGCAGCGCGAGAATTACCGCGCCCAGCACTATCGTGACTTTGGGGCCGGCCTTTTGTGTGGCCGTGAGCATCAGGGGCTGGTTCATCAGTCGATCACCCGTCCTTTGAGTGCAAAGAGTCCTTGCGGGCGTTTCTGAATGAACAGAATGATCAGCGCGAGGATCAGGATCTTGCCGAGTACGGCGCCGATTTGTGGTTCAAGAATCTTGTTGGCGATCCCCAGGCCGAAGGCGGCGAGCACGCTGCCGGCCAGCTGACCAACACCGCCGAGCACCACCACCAGGAACGAGTCGATGATGTAGCTCTGACCGAGGTCCGGGCCGACGTTGCCGACCTGACTCAAGGCCACGCCGCCAAGCCCGGCGATGCCCGAACCGAGGCCGAAGGCGAGCATGTCGACGCGCCCGGTAGGTACGCCGCAGCAGGCGGCCATGTTGCGGTTCTGGGTGACTGCGCGCACGTTCAGACCGAGGCGGGTCTTGTTCAGCAGCAGCCACGTCAGCACCACCACACACAGTGCGAACGCGATGATCACGATGCGGTTGTACGGCAACACCAGATTAGGCAGTACCTGAATCCCGCCCGAAAGCCAGGCCGGGTTCGCCACTTCGACGTTCTGCGCACCGAACAACAAACGCACCAGTTGAATCAACATCAGGCTGATGCCCCAGGTGGCGAGCAGGGTTTCCAGCGGTCGGCCATAGAGGTGGCGAATCACCGTGCGCTCCAGCGCCATACCGACGCCGGCGGTGACAAAAAACGCCACCGGCAAAGCGATCAGCGGATAGAACTCGATGGCTTGCGGGGCGAAGCGCTGGAACAGCAACTGCACCACGTAAGTGGAGTAAGCCCCGAGCATCAGCATCTCGCCGTGGGCCATGTTGATCACCCCCAGCAGGCCGAAAGTGATCGCCAGACCGAGGGCCGCCAGCAGCAGGATCGAGCCCAGCGACATGCCACTGAAGGCCTGGCCGAGGAGCTCACCGATCAGCAGTTTGCGTTTGACTTGCGCCAGGCTGGTTTCGGCAGCTGTGTGCACCGTGGTGTCGGCTTCGACGCCGGGTTGGAGCAAACCTTCGAGACGGGTACGGGCCAGCGGATCGCCGGTTTCCCCCAGAAGGCGCACTGCGGCGAGGCGCACGGCCGGATCGGCGTCTACCAGTTGCAGATTGGCCAACGCCAGGCTCAGGGCGGCGTGAACGCTTGGGTCTTTTTCGCCAGCCAGTTGCTGGTCGAGGAATTTCAGTTGCGCCGGTTTGGCGCTTTTTTGCAGTTGCAGCGCGGCACTCAAACGCACTTTGACGTCAGCGGCGAGCAGTTGATGACTGGCCAGTGCAGTGTCGATCAAGCCCCGCAAGCGATTGTTCAGGCGCAGGGTCTTGGCTTCACCGTCGACGGTCAATTGGCCTTGTTGCAGGGCATTGATCAGTTCGATGCGGGCCGGGTCGGGTTGCGCGGCCCAGCTTTCCAACAGCTTGGCTTGCTGTACGGGATTGGCCGCGACGAAGTCTTCGGCGTCCCCGGCATGGGCGGCCATCGGCAACAGCAGTGCGATGGCGAGGATGAAGCGGTAAAGGGCAGTGGGCATTAGCGGTGTTCCTGTTCAATCGACCCCTCACCCCAACCCTCTCCCCAGAGGGGCGAGGGGGCTGACCGAGGTGGTTGGCCGAGCAACTGCGACCTGCAAGTAGGGAGCGAACTCGGGCTTTGAAAAGCATGGAGATCGGCTCCCTTTCCCCCTCTCCCCCTTGGGGAGAGGGCTGGGGTGAGGGGTGGATCTCAAACCCACCCGAAATTCCAGATCCGCCTCAGTTGCTCTTCACCGCATACTCCGGCTTCTTGTCGTTACCCGGTATGAACGGGCTCCACGGCTGGGCGCGGATCGGGCCTTCGGTCTGCCAGACCACGTTGAACTGACCGTTGGCCTGGATCTCGCCGATCATCACCGGTTTGTGCAGGTGGTGGTTGGTTTTGTCCATGGTCAGGGCGTAGCCCGACGGCGCGGCGAAGGTCTGGCCGGCCAACGCTTCGCGGACCTTGTCGACATCGGTGGACTTGGCTTTTTCTGCGGCCTGCGCCCACATGTGGATGCCGACGTAGGTGGCTTCCATCGGGTCGTTGGTCACCGCTTTGTCGGCGCCCGGCAGGTTGTGTTTCTTGGCATAGGCTTTCCAGTCGGCGACGAACTTCTGGTTCACCGGGTTTTCCACCGATTCGAAGTAGTTCCACGCCGCGAGGTTGCCTACCAGCGGTTTGGTGTCGATGCCGCGCAGTTCTTCTTCGCCCACCGAGAAGGCCACGACCGGAACATCGGTGGCTTTCAGGCCCTGGTTGGCCAGTTCTTTATAGAACGGTACGTTGGAGTCGCCGTTGACCGTGGAAATGACCGCCGTCTTGCCGCCCGCCGAGAATTTTTTGATGTTGGCGACGATGGTTTGATAGTCGCTGTGACCGAACGGCGTGTAGACCTCTTCGATGTCCTTGTCGGCCACGCCTTTGGAGTGCAGGAACGAGCGCAGGATCTTGTTGGTGGTGCGCGGGTAGACGTAGTCGGTGCCGAGCAGGAAGTAGCGCTTGGCGCTGCCGCCTTCTTCGCTCATCAGGTATTCCACCGCAGGGATCGCCTGCTGGTTCGGCGCGGCGCCGGTGTAAAAGACATTCGGCGACATCTCTTCGCCTTCGTACTGCACTGGGTAGAACAGCAAGCCGTTGAGCTCTTCGAACACCGGCAATACCGATTTACGCGACACCGAAGTCCAGCAGCCGAACACTACCGCGACCTTGTCCTGGGTCAGCAACTGCCGGCCCTTTTCCGCGAACAGCGGCCAGTTCGATGCCGGGTCGACCACCACCGGTTCGAGCATCTTGCCGTTGACCCCGCCCTTGGCATTGATTTCGTCGATGGTCATCAGCGCCATGTCTTTGAGCGAGGTTTCGGAGATCGCCATGGTCCCGGACAACGAATGCAGAATCCCGACCTTGATGGTCTCGGCGGCCTGGACAGTCCAGCTCATACCCATCGCGGCAATGCTTGCCGAGAGTGTGAAAGCCTTGATCAAACTGCGACGCTTCATTGTGCGATCTCCATGAACTTATGAGTTTTCTTGGTTGGCAGATGCGAACTACTGAAGGGTCTTTAGCAAGGGCTGTGCCTGGTCGGAGAAAGGCAGGGAAATGTCGTGTTAGAGCGGTTGCGCGGTTTGGTGATGCACCATGAGGTGACAGGCTCGATGTGCTGGTGCGTCGCCATGCGCCACCTTGGAGCAAGAACCGAGCGCCGACCCTGTGGCGAGGGAGCTTGCTCCCGCTCGGCTGCGAAGCAGTCGCAAACCCAGCGCATGCGTTGTATCTGATGGAGTGCGGTCGCAGGTTTTAGGGCCGCTTTGCAGCCCAGCGGGAGCAAGCTCCCTCGCCACAATTGATCGCGCCGACCTTAGCGGCGGCGCATCAGGCCGATGAAGAACAGTCCGCCAATCGCCGCCGTAGCGATGCCAATCGGCAAGTCCTCCGGGGCGATCAGAGTCCGTGCCGCGACATCGACCCACACCAGAAACACACTGCCGAGCAACACGCACACCGGCAGCAATCTGCGGTGTTCCGCCCCGACCAGACGCCGGGCAATGTGCGGCACCATCAGCCCGACAAAACCGATCGAACCGCTGATCGACACCAGTACCCCAGTCATCAGCGACGCTATCAAAAACACCCGCAAACGCACGGTGCGAGCATTCAGGCCGAGTGTGACCGCGGTTTGCTCGCCAGCCATCAAGGCATTCAGCGGCCGGGCCATGCCCAGCAGTAAAACCAGCCCGAGCAGAACGCTGGCCGTCGGCACTGCCAGCAATTCCCAGCGCGCCAGCCCGAGGCCGCCGAGCATCCAGAACATCACCGCAGAACTGGCGCGGTGATCGCCGAGAAACAGCAGCAGGTTGGCGATCGCCATCATCACGAATGACACGGCCACCCCGCACAGCAGCAGTCGATCACTGTCCAGCCGACCGTTGCGGTTGGCGATTATCAGCACGACCAGCATGCTCAGCAACGCACCGATAAACGCGGCGATCGGTAAGGTCAGCAGGCCGACGATCTCGCCCACATGCAGCACCACGATCACCGCACCAAGGGTCGCGCCGGACGTTACGCCGAGCAAATGCGGGTCGGCCAGCGGATTGCGCGTGACCGCCTGCAGCACCGCGCCGATCAGCGCCAGCCCCGCGCCCACCAACGCCCCGAGCAGCATGCGCGGTACGCGAATCAGCCAGACGATATGCTCTTGCCCGGCGCTCCAGTTCACCTCGCCAATCCCGAATGCCTGATGCAGCAGAATCCGCCAGACCACGTCCACCGGCACCCTTGCTGCTCCAAAGCCCAGCGACACCACACAAGACACCAGCAACAGCGCGCCAAGGGCAACCAGCAACAAGGCATAGCGACGATTGATCATTCGCCGTGGAAACCCTTGGCCAGGGTTGCAACCGCCTGTACGTTGTCGATCCCCGGTGTGGCTTGCACATAAGGAATGACGATGAAGCGCTGGTGCTTGATCGCATCCACCGATTGCAGGGCCTTGTTGTTGAGCAAAAACTGCTCCTTTTGCTCGGCACTGACTTCGCCGTAGTCGACGATCACGATCACCTGCGGGTTGCGCTCAACCACGTTCTCCCAGTTGACCCGGGTCCAGCTCGCGTCGACATCATCGAGAATATTGCGCCCGCCCGCGGCGTCGATCAGCGCTTGCGGCATGCCCAGGCGACCAGAGGTCATCGCCCGGTCTTCACCGCTGTCGTAGAGGAACACGCGCGGTTTTTCCGTTGGCAGGTCCTTGCGAGCTTCGGCCACTTGCGCCTGCATGTCGCTGATCAACCGGTTGGCGCGATCCTGCACGTCGAAGATCTTTCCAAGGTTGCGCAGGTCGTTGTAGGTGTCATCCAGGCTGGCCGCCGGGCGCTTCATCACGAAGGCGCAGGACTCGCTCAGTTCATAGACGTTGATCCCCAGCGGCCCGAGGGTTTGCGGGGTCAGGTCGCCGCCAATGCGCATGCCGTAATCCCAGCCGGCGAAGAAGAAATCGACGTTGGCGTTGAGCAGGGTTTCCACCGATGGGTACTTGGCCGCGAGTTCCGGCAGGCCGTCGAGAATGCTCTGCATCTCGGGTGTCACGGCTTTCCAGCCACTGATCCCGCTGTAGCCGACCATCCGGGGCTTGAGGCCGAGGGCGAGCATCATCTGGGTCATGTTGATGTCATGACTGAGGGCGTGTTTCGGTGCCTCCTTGAAGGTCACTTCACGGTTGCAACTCTGAATCGTCAACGGGTAACGGGTCGCTTCGGCGAATGCCTGGGCGCTGCCCAGCAGCAGGGCGATGGACAGGCTGGAGCGGAGCAGGGTGCGCAAAGTCATGTTGGGTTATCCAGGTAATTCGGGGGTAGCCGGACAGCGGGTGTTCATCGATCAGCGCTTCGACGCCGAACACCTCACGCAGCAGCGTGGTGGTCAGCACTTCTTTTGGCGTGCCGCTGGCGACGATGCGTCCGTGGTCGATCACGTACAGCCGATCGCAGAAGGCAGCGGCCAGGTTGAGGTCGTGGATGCTCGCCAGGGTGCCGATCTGCAAGCGCTTGACCAGTTGCAGCAGTTCCAGCTGATAGCGTGGGTCGAGGTGGTTGGTCGGCTCATCGAGGATCAGCAATTGCGGTTGCTGAGTCAGGGCGCGGGCGAGAATGACGCGTTGTTTTTCGCCGCCCGACAGCGTGGCAAAGGCGTGATCTTCGAAGCCTTTGAGGCCCACTGATTCCAGTGCCTGCCCGGCGATCCGACGGTCTTCCAGCGTATCGCCATCGAACAGGCCTTTGTGCGGTGTGCGGCCCATGGCGACCACTTCCTCGACGGTCAGGCCGAAGGCATCGGGGAACTCCTGCAACACCACGGCGATACGTTGCGCACACCAGCGCGACGACTGCTTCCAGACGTTGTGATGAGCCAGGTGCACCTCACCGGATTCGGGTTTACTGAACCGGTAGGCACAGCGCAGCAGGCTGGTCTTGCCGCTGCCGTTGGGCCCGATCAAACCGACGAACTCGCCGGCTGCCACGTGCAGGCTGGCCTCACGCAGCTGGAACTGGTGATGACAGTGACCATGGCCCAGCGGTGTCCAGGCGAGATGGGTGAGGTTCAGCGAGGTCATGCAATTCCTTTCGATGGTTCCCTGTGGCGAGGGAGCTTGCTCCCGCTCGACTGCGAAGCAGGCGCCATGGCCTGTTTCACGATCAAATGGAGGGTTTCGATTTTGATTTAAGGGCCGCTACGCGACCCAGCGGGAGCAAGCTCCCTCGCCACAACAGCCCTAGAGCCGCAACAGTGCGTTGGCCGGGCATTCTACAGCGCCAGTCGCTGCACGCATCTCGCTGTATTCAGGATGAAGATGAGGCCGATTCAGGCTGGCGGTTCAAGCGCGACAGCAGCACTCGGTCCAGCAGCCACACCGCGATCAGCGAAGCGCCCACCAACGGGAATATCACCGCCAATGCGAGGATGACCACCACCCCGGTTTTCCAGGTCGGCAGGTCATGGCGCAACGGCGGAACACCGAGCTTGCCCTGGGGGCGGCGCTTCCACCAGATCACTACACCGCTGACGGCGCTGAGCAGGATCATCAGGCAGATCAGCAACACGACGATCTGGTTGAACGGCCCGAACAGTTTGCCTTCATGCAGCATCACGCCCATTTCCGTGGCGCGGGCAACGTTGCCGTAATGCTGCCAGCGCACGTCGGCGAGGACTTCACCGCTGTACTGGTCGACATGCAGGGTGGCGTCGTTGCGTGGGTCGTCGGCGAACACGGCGATGGTGAACACGCCGCTGGCGGTGGTCGGAAAGGTGATGCTGTAACCCGGTTCGACCTTGCGTTGAACGGCGATGTCCTGCACGTCTTGCAGGCTGATGGTCGGCGGCGCCGGGGCGCTGCTGCCGCCGTTGTGCGCCATGTGTTCGGCGTGGTCACCGGACATCGGCATCGGCGTGTTTTCCATGGCCCAGGGCACGGTCTGGCGCGTTGCGGTGTTGAGGCTGCGGGCTTGCTGGTCGGATTTCGGCACGTTATTCCACATGGCTGCCGGGAAGCGGTTCCAGACTTCAGCGTATTGCTTGCCCCAGAAACCGGTCCAGGTCATGCCGCTGAGCAGCATCACCAGCAGAAACGCCGCGCCCCAGAACCCGGTCACGGCATGCAGATCACGCCAGAGCACACGTCCGCGGCTGCTGAATCGCGGCCAGACGATCCCCGCGCCGGTTCGCCCGCGTGGCCACCACAGGAATACCCCGGAAACCACCAGCACTACGCCCCAGCCAGCCGCGAGTTCGACCAGCCGATCACCGACGGTGCCGATCATCAACTCGCCGTGAATCGCCCGGGCGATGGCTTGCAGGTTTTTCTTCGCGTCCTGCTCGCCGAGGATATCGGCGTGATACGGATCGATGAAGACGTTGAGCTCGCTGCCGGCATTTTTAACGACAAACTGCGCACTGCGTTCGGCATTGAGCGGTGGCAGGTACTGCTTGATCTGGCCCTGTGGATAAGCCTCTTTGACACGGCGTAGCAACTCGTCGGCGCTGACGGTGTGATGGCCGGCCGGCACATTGAGCAGGCTGCCGTACATCAGTGGGTCGAGTTGCGGTTTGAACAGGTAAACGATGCCGGTCAAGGCCAGCATCACCATGAACGGTGCAACGAACAGCCCGGCATAAAAATGCCAGCGCCAGGCCAGGTTGTAGAAATTCGGTTTGGGTTGGTTCATCAGGTGCTCCGCTTGGCGTGGATCTTTGTTGTTTGTTTGCGGTCGCTGCGCAACCGATCGCAGGCGAGCCTTGCTCCTACGGGGATGTGTCGATCACGAATGTTATGAACGACACAAATCTGTAGGAGCAAGGCTTGCCTGCGATGTGTTTTAGAAGCTCATATCGACCTTGGTCCAGAACGTGCGCCCTGGTTCGTTGATCGCTTGCGGGTCATTCGCCGGGTAGCCAAACCCGGCGTTGCCGGCCAGGTTCAAGTGCTCGGCGTACGCCTTGCCAAACAGGTTGTCGACGCCGGTACTGACCTTCCAGTGTTTGTCGATCCGGTAGGCGCCGTTGAGCGAGAACACACCGAAACCCGGGCTCGTGCCGTAATCCTTGCCGACCACGTTGCCCTTGTTCTGCTCGATGCGGTTTTGCGCCGCAACCACTCGCCACAAGGCGCCGGCGCTCCAGTTGTCTTCGCTGTAGGTCAGGCCGAAACGCGCATCCAGCGGCGGCATTTGCGGTAGTGCTGTGTCGTGGGTGGTGTCTTTGCCCCAGGCGTAGGCCAGGGTCGCATCGGCTTTCCAATGGGAGGTGAGGTTGTAGGCTGCGCCGAGTTCACCGCCCATGATGCGTGCGTTGATGTTTTCGGCCCGAGAGGTCATGCCCATCATGCCGGGGGTGTAATCGAACAGGATGTAGTCGTGTACTTCGCCGACATAACCCGAGGCCCAGGCTTCGAGGTCCTGGGTTTTGTATTGCAGGCCGAAGTCGAGCTGGGTGGTTTTCTCGGGCTTGATCGAATCGAAGGCGTTGAGCGAACCGGCAGGGCCGGATTTTGGCGAGAACAGCTCCCAGTAATCCGGGAACCGTTCAGCGTGGCCGAGACCGGCGTAGAGCGTGGTCGGGCTGTCCGCCAGATCATGCTCATAGCGCACGAAACCGCTCGGCAAGGTATCGGCACGGCTCTTGTCGGCGGTCGGGTTTGGTCGGCTCATCATTCCGGAACCGATGGCCTGGCGAAAATCCTTGGCCGAGGCACGGTCCAGTCGTGCCCCGCTGATCAGGCGATCACGGTCGGCGGCGTACCAGGTCAGCTCACTGAAAGCGCCGTAGTTATGGAAGTCCGCATCTTTGTTACTCGGCACGTCCTTGTAGGTGTCGATGCCCATGGCGGCGCGCTGACGGTGTTCGTTGGTTTGCGCATCGATGCCGCTGATCAACTGCACATCGGCCCAGCGCCAGGTGGCCTTGATCCGTGCACCGAGGGTGCGGCGGTCGACGTTGGAGGCCATCGGGCCGGCCATCATCCCGGTACCGGATGGCGTGCGCAGCGTGTAGTTGTCCATCACATGGTCGGCGTAGTTGTAGTAGACCTGCGCCTCGACTTTATCCAGTACTTCGCCAAGGTTCGACTTCTCGAAACGCAGGCCCAGGCTTTCGCGCTTGAACTGCGAACCGTCCATGCCGCGGCCGGCCGAACGTGCTTCGCCGTCGCCCTTGCCGGCAGTCAACTCCAGCAGCGTGTCGGCATCCGGCGTCCAGCCCAGGGCGACATCGCCGTTCCATTTGTCGTAGCGCGACGGCACGGTGTCGTTGTTGCCGTCGCGGTAATCGTCGGCGTGAGCGGTGTTGCCGATCACCCGGATGTAACCCTGTGGGCCACCGGCAGCGGCGTCGACGAGTTTGTCGAAACGTCCGTTGGAGCCCGCCAGCAGGCTGGCGTTCACCCGGGTGCCCAGCTCGCCGAAGCTTTCCGGCTCGCGGTCGAACAGGATGGTGCCGGCAGAAGCGCCAGGTCCCCAGAGTACGGTTTGCGGGCCTTTGATCACTGTCAGCTTGTCGTAGGTTTCCGGTGAGATGTAGGAGGTCGGGGCGTCCATGCGGCCTGGGCAGGCACCGAGAATCATGCCGCCGTTGGTGAGAATGTTCAGCCTTGAACCGAACATGCCGCGCAGCACGGGATCGCCGTTGGTGCCGCCATTGCGAACCAGCGCGAAGCCGGGGATGGTCTTCAGGTAATCGCCGCCATCGCTGGCCGGCACCGGTTGGCGCGGGTCCTTGGGGTTGGTGACGATGGTCAGCGGCGAACTTGGGGCGATCGCGGTAATGACCGTTGGGCTCAGTTCTTCGGTGTGTTGGCTGTGGTCAACCGGTTGCTCGGCCGCGCTGGCCAACGGGGAAAGCAGGGCGCCGCACAGAATGGCAGTGGCCTGTTTGAAACGGGCGCGTGGCGCGTTCAGGGCGAAAAATGCTTGAGCAGCGCTCAAGCGTGTGTCAGCAGAAAACCTGGACATAAAGGTTCCATCAATCAGTCGTCAACAACACGGCCAGCAGCCTGCGGCTGTCGTTCTCTACAGTCGGCCGTATGAGTAGTGGTGTGGGTGTTTACGCGACGATGGGCGGGGCGCGGGTGCGGGCGCCGGGGAAGACGGTTTGCCGGGCATGGCCCAGGCGGGGGGAGGGGCTGATGAAACTGTGGGCGGAAGGTGTGTCGAAGGCAGCGAACGACAGGCTGCCGGGCAGCGCGGGGCAGTTGAAGAGCAGGCTGCAATAGCCGCACTTTTCCCAGAGCGCGTGGTGATCGGGTTTTGGTGCGCAGTGTTCGGCAGCCGCTTGCGCGTTTTGCTCGGCGTGGGCGTTCGCCGACATGTCCATGCTCATGTCCATCGACATGTTCATAGGCATCGGCATGCGTTGATCCATCGGCATCGACTGAGAAATCAGTGGGCCGATAAAGATCATCAACATGGCGAACAGGCTGATCCAGCTACCGCGTGCAACCTTCAACGAGGTGCGGCGCGGCACTGACCGCCTGACGCTGAGCGAGCGCCGTGCGTTCACAGGTTTTTCAGGCTGTGATTACTGAGCGTGCATGTGCGCTTCGGTGCCGGCGGGAGGTTGTTTCTGTACGGCGACCTCGACGGTCACATCGCCGGACTTTTCGAAATGCAGGGTCAGCGGGAAGCGTTTGCCGTCGCGGAGCAGGCTGCGGTCTTTGAGCTCCAGCAGCATCACGTGATAAGCCATCGGCGCGAACGTGATGTCGCCGCCCGCTGGAATCTCGACGCTCGGCACTTGCTGCATTTTCATCAAATCACCTTGCATCACATGCTCGTGCAGCTCGGCAATGCCTGCGATCGGCGAAGCAACGCTGAGCAGGCGGTCGGCGGTTTTGCCGTTGTTGTGAATTACGAAATAGGCAGCAACCGTTGGTGCGTTGGGCGGTAGCTCTTGCGACCAAGGGTGTGCGATTTCCAGTTCGCCGGCTTTGTATTCATGGGCATTGGCAAAGCACGCGGGCAGCAGCAGGGCGGCCAGAACGATGAGTTTCTTCAACATGGCAGTTCTCCAGAACGATTAGACACGCAGATCAATTGCGAGGGTAATCAGACCAGAGGAGAGGCTCGAGGATTGAGGCTTGGCCATTGCTGGCGTGGCGTGGGGATGTCGAGGGTCGGCGTCGGTCGGCTTCGATTGGCCTCGAAACGCGCGAAATACAGCTGCGGAACATGGCCCGGCAACGCCATCAGAGGCGCCGAACCTGAGCAGCACCAGCAATGCTGCATATTTGAATGATCGTCGTTTGAAGGGGCTTTTTGTTCAAGTTTGCCCAGCGAAATCGCCACCATTTTCGTCCCGCTGGACGAGCAGAAACTGCCCCACAACAATTGCTCGGCCGGCGACTGACTGGCACCTTGCGCCATCGCGCCGGACATCGGCATGGCGAGCATATTGAACAGCACTGCGAAGCAGGCGATCCAGGCAAATGCTAGCCGTTGTCGGGACATGGGTCATATCCGGTTGGGTGGGTGATCAAGCCGGGTATTTAGCCTGATCGGGGGCGATAAGTAAAAAACCGCCGTGCGGTGTGGTGTCGCAGCGCCTTGATCAACAAGTGCAAAATGCGGTGAGCGAGTTCCGGCTCACCGTTTCGAAAGAGTGTAGCGGCTTCGTTTTGTAATGCCCGGGCGAATTCCGGGTCTCGGTTGATTCGAGCAATGATTGTATGAAAGACGTTTCGGCTGCAGGCCATAATCGACACTTGATCAGTTGCGTGTTTATCTGCGGAAGTCGCGGGTGGAAGGTTTTGAGCTCGGCTTATATCTGACAGGGCTTCGCGGAAAAGCTCGCCATCGCCGCTATCTTCTTCAATGCAGGCTTGAAGATAGGCGGCAATTTCTCCAGGGCTTTGAATAAAGTCTACGGGATCGAAACGGGTAAATGTGATTGCCATTTTCATTCTCGGCGCGGTTTATGCCGAGAACCATAAGCTTGAGCAGGGAAATGAAACAGTCGGCTCGTTCCTGAGATGTTGTCCGTAAAGTCGTACAGCTTTATCCGGGTGTACTCATCGCATTTAACACCTCAGCCACACTCCCAAACTCCCGATCAACCCCCGGCAACACTGGCCGCTTGAGGATCAACACCGGCACCCGGCGTTCGCGGGCCACTTCAAGCTTGGGTTCGGTGGCGCTGCTGCCGCTGTTTTTGCTGATCAGCACATCGATCTGCCGGCGTTCGAACAGCGCGCGTTCGTCTTCGATGAAAAACGGTCCGCGTGCGCCGATCACTTCGCAGCGCTCGTTGCCTGGATAAACCTCCAGCGCGCGCAAGGTCCAGAACTGCTCGGGCGGGATTTCATCCAGGTGCTGCAACGGTTCGCGGCCCAAGGTAAACAACGGACGCTTGAACGGTTTCAGTGCTTCGATCAGTTCGGCCCAGTCGCTGACTTCGCGCCAGTCATCCCCGGCCTGCGCTTGCCACGCCGGACGGCGTAGCGCCCAGCACGGGATGCCGCTTTGTTGTGCGGCGGTGGCGGCGTTCTGGCTGATTTGTGCGGCGTAGGGGTGGGTGGCGTCGAGCAGCAGATCAATGCCTTGAGCCTCGATGAATTGCGTCAGGCCTTCAGCGCCGCCATAGCCGCCGACGCGTACTTGGCAGTTCAGGTCGGTCGGCACCCGACCCACGCCCGCCAGGCTGTAGATGTGTTGCGGGCCGAGGGTTCGGGCAATCGCCAAGGCTTCGGTGACACCGCCGAGCAGCAACAGACGTTTCATTGGAAAGCTCCGGCATGACCGACGATGCCACCCTGGCGATCGATGGCAAACACTTCGACCTGAACCTGCCTGGGCACTACGCTGCGGGCGAAATCCAGCGCGTGCTGGCACACCGCATCGCCAAGGGCGATACCGGCGGCGCTGGCCATCGCCAGGGCTTGCTGGCTGGTGTTGGCCTCGCGGATGCCTTGCTGCAATGCTGCGTCTGCGCCAATGTTTGCGGCCCATTCGGCCAGTTGCGGCAGGTCGATGCTGGAGTGGCGACTGTGCAAATCCATATGTCCGGCGGCGAGTTTGCTGATCTTGCCGAAGCCGCCGCAAATGCTCAGTTTATCCACAGGCACTTTGCGCAGATGTTTGAGTACTGCACCGACGAAGTCGCCCATTTCGATCAGGGCGATTTCCGGCAGGTCGTAAACCCGGCGCATGGTGTCTTCGCTGGCGTTGCCGGTGCAGGCGGCGATGTGCAGGTAACCGTTGGTTTTGGCGACGTCGATGCCCTGGTGGATTGAGGCGATGTAGGCCGCGCAAGAGAACGGCCGAACGATGCCGCTGGTGCCGAGGATCGACAGCCCGCCAAGAATACCCAATCGCGGGTTCATGGTTTTCAGCGCCAGGGCCTCGCCGTCCTCGACATTGACCGTCACCTCAAAACCGCCGCCGTAGCTGAACTCCTGAGCCAGCAGTAGCAGGTGGTCGGTGATCATCTTGCGCGGCACTGGATTGATCGCCGGTTCGCCGACGCTCAATACCAGCCCCGGGCGCGTGACAGTGCCGACGCCTTTGCCGGCGCTGAAACGAATACCGGGTTCGGCCATCAAGCGCACCTGACTGTAGAGCAACGCACCATGGGTCACGTCCGGGTCGTCGCCGGCATCCTTGATGGTTCCGGCTTCGGCACCGTCGGCAGTCAGTCGACAAAACTCCAGGCGCATCTGTACCTGTTTGCCTTTGGGCAGCACGATTTCCACCGCGTCGCTAGTCACCGCGCCAAGCAGCAGGCGCGCAGCCGCGAGGCTGGTCGCGGTGGCGCAACTGCCGGTGGTCAGGCCGCTGCGCAGAGGCGCGGGTTGTTCGGCGGTTTCGTCACGCATCGAAGGGTTTAACCACGTCCAGCAAGGTGATCGGCAACGCCTGGCGCCAGGTGTCGAACTCTCCCAGCGGCTGAGCCTGAGCGATATGAATCCGCGTCAGCTCGCCACCGTGTTGTTCGCGCCAGGCCATCAAGGTCATCTCGCTTTGCAGGGTGACCGCGTTGGCGACCAGCCGACCACCGGGTTTGAGCTGCGCCCAACAGGTGTCGAGCACGCCATCGCGGGTGACGCCGCCACCGATGAAGATAGCGTCGGGTCGCTCAAGACCGGCCAACGCCTGCGGCGCGCTGCCACGAATCAGTTGCAGGCCGGGCACGCCGAGGGCGTCGCGGTTGTGTTCGATCAGTTGCTGGCGGCCAGCATCGGCCTCAATGGCCAGCGTGCGGCAACTCGGGTGCGCACGCATCCACTCGATGCCGATCGAGCCGCTGCCGGCGCCGACATCCCACAACAGTTCACCGGGCACCGGCGCGAGACGGGCGAGGGTGATGGCGCGGACATCGCGTTTGGTCAGTTGGCCGTCGTGCTTGAAGGCCGAGTCCGGCAAGCCAGCCAGGCGCGATAGGCGCGGCGTGTTCGGTTCGGCGATACATTCGATGGCGACCAGGTTCAAGTCAGCGATCGCCGGGTCGGTCCAGTCGCTGGCGATGCCATCGACGCGTCGTTCGCTCTCGCCGCCCAGGTGTTCCAGCACGGTTATTCGGCTCGGCCCGAAACCGCGTTCACGCAGCAGCGCGGCAATCGCGGCAGGGCTGTGTCGGTCATTGCTCAACACCAGTAAACGAACGCCGCTGAACAATTGAGCGTTCAGCGCTGCGATTGGCCGGGCAACCACCGACAGCGTGACGACTTCTTGCAACGGCCAGCCCATCCGGGCGGCAGCGAGAGAGCAGGAGGATAGCGCGGGCAGGATCAGCATTTCATCGCTCGGCACTTGCCGTGTCAGGCTGGCGCCCACGCCGAACAGCATCGGATCGCCACTGGCCAGCACACATATAGGCTCACCGCGTTGCGCCAGTACTGGCTCAAGGGAAAACGGACTCGGCCAGGGCTGGCGCTCACCACGGACGTACACCGGCAGCAGATCCAGTTGCCGTTGGCCACCGAAAATCCGCGAAGCACCCAGCAGCGCGCGCCGAGCGTTCTTGCCCAGGCCGTTGAAGCCGTCTTCACCGATGCCTAGCACTGTCAGCCAAGGGGTCATGCCAATCCTCTGCTCAAAAACGCGGTCAATAAGGGCGCGATGATAACGCAGCTTTGCTGAGGTGATGCCGGTCAGTTCACCTTGTACATCCGGTGATGCCTATAGGCGTACCGGTAGTAGAAGTGATGAGTTGTTGGTGGGTAGTGGCGTTGATATCGATTGTTGTAGTTGCAGGATGGTGTGAAGGGTAGCGGTCGTTTAGTGTTGAACGTTCGAATGCAGTATTTATGTGTCAAGCAGATGGTCGAATATAGTTAATAACTCAAGGATGAATTTGAATGAAAGAGTTGGACAACAAAGAACCCGGTGCGTCGATCGTGGGTAATAGTCTTATTACCTGTGTGGCGGGATTGTCCCGGGAGGAGAAACGCGATGTCAGATACAGCGTACGACTGGCACGCTGGGCGGCTGATGGAAAATACGACTACGCTGCCCAGCTTGACGACTGGTTTCTGCACTTCGCGGGTACCCTGAAGTTTTTGGGGTGGGTCCCCTCCGGCGACGCCATTACCGAAATACATCACCCGAATTTTTACGGCAGCGTTGCTGAGGTCTACTTGACTTCCCTTATCGCGGGGGGTAGCACGGCACAGGCCGATGTTACACGTGCGGCCTTCGATGCATTGCACACCGATAAACCTGCCCTCAAGGAATTTTCCTCGTCAGGCCCTGAGGGGGGAGACTTTCAGATACTGCCGGTAGAACGCGATGATCAGCAACGTTTGAAATTGACCGTCAACAATTTCAGGTTGCGTTCGCGTTTAGTGCCTGAGGCGTTTCTGTTCTTTAAATGGGAAGAGCGCGTAGCGAAGTTGCTGCAGCATTATGGCCGTTTTCTTCTTGATCGCTCGGTGTTCGAACAACACCGGGTGTTCCTGGAAAGGCGTATCAAGGAAATTGCCATCTCGGAGTTAGAACTCAAACTCCAGTAGACTTATCGCCATCGGTGTCAGGGAGCGTTCATTCGTCGACTCCGTGGGCAGTCATTTTCATGGCTGCGAACAAAGCAGGCATAATACCGCGCCTCTACCTAGCCGCCGGTCGCCCAGTGACACAATCCCTGCCCCCCACCGCCTTACGCCCCTCGGCCTGTCCGGGGTTGCTGCGTATCGTCCAGGCATCGGACGGCGGCATTTGCCGGATCAAGTTGAATGGCGGGGCCATCAGCGCTGCCCAGGCTATGGCTGTGGCCGAGGCCGCCGAGCGTTATGCCGGTGGAGTGATTGAGGCGACCAACCGCGCCAATCTGCAAATTCGCGGAATTGGTAGCGAGCAGCGGCCATTGATCGAATGTCTGTTGGCCGCCGGATTGGGCCCAAAGACGGCTGCTGGCGATGATGTACGCAACCTGATGCTCAGCCCCGGTGCCGGCATCGATCGGCACATGCTGTTCGATACCCGTCCGCTGGCCGAGCAGATCCTCGCCTCCTTGCAAAGCCATGAGCGTTTCCATCAGCTGTCGGCCAAGTTTGCCGTGCAACTGGATGGCGGCGAGGCGCTGGCGATGCTCGAACATCCGCATGACCTCTGGTTGAGCGCGGTTGAACGCAATGGCGAGCAATGGCTGGCGTTTGGCCTGGCGGGTTGCCCCACGGATACACCGGCAGGGGCGGTGTTGCGCAATGACGGTCACACCTTGGTGGTGGCGGTGCTGGAGCTGTTTCTCGATCTGGCGCGGCCGGATCAGACCCGCATGCGGCATGTGCTGGCCGAGCGTTCGCTGGCGTCGGTAGTGCAGGCCTTGGCCGAGCGTGTGCCGTTGACCCCGATCAGTGACTGGCAGCGTCCTGAGTCGCGCCCAGGGTTGCACATCGGTACTTATCCACAGCGCCAGGAAGGCTTGGTCTATGTCGGCGCTGTCCCGCCTTTGGGGCGGCTGGATGCTTCGATGCTCAAAGGCGCGGCGTCTCTGGCCGAGGCGTTCGGGGATGGCAGCCTGCGGTTGACCCCTTGGCAAAGCCTGCTGCTGCCGAACATTCGCCAGCAGGACGCCTCGGCGCTCAGTGAGGGAATGCAGGCCCTGGGTTTTCTGGTGAGCGCCGATCAAGCTTTGGCCCATCTGGTGGCCTGCACCGGATCCGCCGGGTGCGGCAAAGGTCTGGCAGATACAAAGGGTGATGCCCTGCAATTGTCCACACAGCTGCAAAGTCGTGGCGACCGAGTTCACGTTCACCTGTCCGGCTGCCCGCGTTCCTGTGCCTCCGCACACATCGCGCCGATCACCTTGCTGGCAGTCAGCCCCGGTCATTACGACCTCTATTTTCGCGATGCAGGGCAGCCGGGTTTCGGCGCCCTGCAAGCACGCAACCTCACTATTGAAGCGGCCGGCGCAGTGCTTGATGCCCGCCCACGGAGCCCCCTTGATGCTTGATTACATCCGCGACGGTCAGGAGATCTATCGCAACTCGTTCGCGATCATTCGCGCCGAGGCCAACCTCGACCGGATTCCGGCCGATCTGGAAAAACTCGCGGTGCGGGTGATTCACGCCTGCGGCATGGTCGATGCGATCGACGGTCTGCAATTCTCCGAAGGCGCGGGCAAGGCCGGGCGCGATGCGCTGGCCGCCGGTGCAGCGATTCTGTGTGATGCGCGGATGGTCTCCGAAGGCGTGACCCGGGCGCGGTTGCCGGCGAACAATCCGGTGATTTGCACCTTGCGTGACGAGAGCGTTCCGGACTTGGCTCGCGAGCTCGGCAACACCCGTTCGGCGGCGGCGCTGGAGCTGTGGCGTCCGCACCTGGAAGGCAGTGTGGTGGTAATTGGCAACGCCCCGACCGCGTTGTTCTACTTGCTGGAAATGCTCGATGCCGGCGCGCCAAAACCGGCGTTGATTCTCGGCTTCCCGGTGGGCTTCGTCGGTGCCGCCGAGTCCAAGGCAATGCTTGCGGCTGACAGCCGTGGCGTACCGTTTGTGATCATGCAAGGTCGGTTGGGCGGCAGCGCCATGGCCGCCGCAGCGGTCAATGCCCTCGCCACGGAGATTGAATGATGCAGCAACCTGGACGTTTGATCGGCCTTGGCGTGGGGCCTGGTGATCCGGAACTGATTACGGTCAAGGCCTTGCGCCTGTTGCGCGAGTCGCCGGTGGTGGCGTACTTCGTCGCCAAGGGTAAAAAAGGCAATGCGTTCGGCATCATCGAAGCGCATTTGCAGGACGCGCAAACCTTGCTGCCGCTGGTTTACCCGGTGACCACCGAGACCTTGGCGCCGCCGCTGTCCTACGAGCAAGTGATCAGCGACTTCTACGATGCGGCCGGCGAACAGCTCGCCGCGCATCTGGATGCCGGGCGTGACGTGGCGGTGATTTGCGAAGGCGATCCGTTCTTCTACGGCTCCTACATGTATTTGCATGATCGTCTGGCTGAACGCTATGAAGCTGAAGTGGTGCCGGGCGTCTGCTCGATGCTCGGCGGCGCTTCGGTGCTCGGCGCGCCGCTGGTGTATCGCAATCAGAGCCTGTCGGTGTTGTCCGGGGTGCTACCGCACGAAGAACTCAAGCGTCGTTTGGCCGACGCCGACGCCGCGGTGGTGATGAAGCTGGGGCGCAACTTTACGAAGGTGCGTCAGGTGCTGGAAGAACTCGGTCTGGCAGAGCGTGCGTTGTACGTTGAGCGCGCCACCATGGCCAATCAGAAGATCGTGCCGCTGGATCAGGTCGAGCCGATGTCCTCGCCGTATTTTTCGTTGATCATCGTTCCCGGCGAAAGGTGGCAAGGCTGATGACTCGTTCAGTTCCGGCGATTGTCATTCTTGGCAATGGCAGCCTCGCGACCGCGCGCAAGATCCAGCAGCTGTACCCCGGCGCCTTGATCCACGGCCTGGCCGAACGGGTCGACGGCGCGGACCGCGTTTACCACGAGTTCGGTGCGACGCTACGCCAGCTCTATCAACAGGACACACCAATCATTGCTTTGTGTGCCGCCGGTATCGTCATTCGCACGCTGGCGCCATTGCTCTTGGAAAAAGGCGCTGAGCCGCCGGTGCTGGCCGTCGCCGAGGATGGCAGCGCGGTCGTGCCGCTATTGGGCGGTCTGGGCGGGGTGAACGTGCTGGCCCGCGAGATAGCTGACGGTTTGGGCGTGGCTGCGGCGATCACCACCAGCGGTGAGTTGCGCTTCGGCACTTGCCTGCTCAATCCGCCAAGTGGCTATGCGTTGGGCGATCTGGAACTGGGCAAGCGCTTCGTTTCGGATTTGCTGGCCGGTGAGAGCGTACGTATCGAAGGCGCTGCCCCGTGGCTGGATCAAGCGCAGTTGCCGCAAGATCCGCAAGCGCATCTGGCGATTCATATTGGTAGCGCCGAACGCGCACCTGCGGCCAATGAATTACGGATTTACCCGCAAAACGTTCTTGTCGCGGTGAGCGCCGACGTTGCAGATCTGCCGAACGCGATACGCGATGCCTTGCATCAGGCGAAAATTGCTGTGCAATCGCTGGCATGCCTGTTGGCCAGCGATCAGCAAATGGCCAGCCCGGCACTGCGCGAAGCGGCGCTGGAATTGGGTGTGCCGCTGCGTTTTGCGGTGGCTGGTTCTGTGGCTGAACTGGCAGAGAACGCCGCTGGACAATCCGTGTTTATCCGTACAAGCAACGGGATCGCCATCGCTGTTGCCGACCGACCGTTGGACCCGTCACTGATCGGTCGTCCTCGCGGCCGCTTGGCCGTGATTGGTCTGGGCCCAGGCGCTGCGGAACTGATGGTACCGGCAGTCAAGGCAGAACTGGCTCGTGCCAATGACGTGCTTGGCTACGAAACCTATGTGCGCATGGCCGGGCCATTCCGCGCCGATCAGGTGCTGCATTGCACCGACAATCGCGAAGAAATGCAGCGTGCTCGCCACGCCTTTGAACTCGCGGTTCAAGGGCGCTCGGTGGTAGTGGTGTCGTCCGGCGATCCGGGCGTGTTCGCCATGGCCGCTGCGGTACTGGAGGCCTTGCACGAGTCGAGCGATGTGAACTGGCACAGCGTCGATCTGGAAATCCTTCCCGGCGTGTCTGCGTCGCTGGCAACCGCCGCGCAGGCCGGTGCGCCGCTGGGCCACGACTTCTGCGTGATGTCTTTATCGGACAACCTGAAACCCTGGGCGATCATCGAGAAGCGTCTGGACCTGGCGGCAGAAGCTGACCTGGCCCTGGCCTTCTACAACCCGATCTCGCGTTCGCGTCCGTGGCAATTGGGCCGTGCGCTGGAAATCGTCGCCCAGCATCGCACTCCGGAAACACCCGTGGTGTTGGGGCGGGATATCGGCCGTCCGGGCCAGACGCTGCATGTCACGACCCTTGGACAGTTGACCCCCGATCAGGTTGATATGCGCACCATGGTGCTGATTGGTTCATCCACCACCTGCGTATTCCCGCGCGCTGAAGGTGGAGACTGGGTGTATACACCGCGCTGGTATGGCGAAAGACCGGCCCGTTGAGCAAGGGCCGCCTTTCTTCCCCTGACCGTGCTCGCTTGGCGGTCAGGGTGTTACGTTATCTGGCAATCGTTCGCTTTACCGCCCTTGAGCGTGTAAGACTTTTCACTGATAAATATCGGAAACGAAATCAAACGGTAGTGGTCAGTCGACGTAATAAACTTCGAATAGTTGCGTAGTCATGTAGGCCTGTTGGGCTCACTATATTCGTCATCAGAAACACTGGCGTGGAGAGCTTGCGTTTGTTGGGGGGGTGTAGGTGATAAGTCCGCGCGGGAGGTGATGATAAATGGTTGCAGTGGATTGTTTGAATTAAGTGTAATTAATTAATTGCCCGGAAGTGTGGTTGAAAGTGGGCTTTTCATCCTTTAATGTTTTTCAGGCCCAGTGAGGGCATGTCACTAACTTAAAAGGATTTGAATAATGATTGAACACGCACTTCCAAAGATTTCGGCCGCCGAGCGTATTACCTTTATTGAAACGTTGAATCGAGAGAGTTGCGTTGCCCATCCAGCAGCGCGTGTGGCCATGGCTTCTTTCGCCAGTACTCCAGCGGATACCGATGAGTTGAATGCTGCCATTATGGGCGCAGGTGTTGTTGGCTTTCTTGATGGTATGTCCAAGCGTAACAAACGCATTGTGAAAAACACCTTCATGTACGCGGACATCAAGTCGCTAATGAAGTATCCGGAGGAAAGTCAAAAAGAGGCTCGTTACAAACTTTTCATGCAGACCATGCGCAACTTGGGCTGGATGGTAAGTCGAGATAACTATATCCGCCATGTCTCGAGCGAAATGCGACTGACGATGGCAAACATTGCTGCGCAAATCATTGGTACGGTTGTTTCCGGAGTGGCCGGTGGTACTCCGATTGGCGCTGCCCTGACCGCCATGACCGGCTCCACCCTCGAGGCGCTGAAAAAGGAACCAGAGGCCTTGAAGCTGTTCGAGAAAAACGCAAAAAAACCCGAGGGTGGTTCCTTCGCGATGGCGTCCTGCACCCAGGATACGGATGGCGAAATTCTGATGGCTATCGGGGCCATCCAATACCACGCTCCTCAACAGTCCACCAGTGTGTTGTTCGGTGACTGGTACTCCTCTGATGTCAGCATCTACAAAGGTATGTCGAGCATGATGATGGACGAAGAGGACTACGCGATGACCGAAGCATTGGTCGTCAAGGAACTTGCCAACCTGCGCGAAATGGCGCTTACCCTGGAATTCGGCGTCAAGTGATTGCTGGAAGGCTGAAGATTTGGGTCTTCAGCCTTTTCTGTTGTCTGGATGCAGGGAGTACGCGTGGAAAATCATCATTCGATTACCGGTGTTTGTGCGGGAAATGTCCTGTTGTTTTCGGGCGCAATGTCCGCAGTTGAACGTCAGGATGTCTTGGATTCATTGCTTTACACTCAAGTCGCAACATCGCGGAAATTTCCTGCCGTGAGCGATTTTGACCAGTGGCAAGGTGCCTGGCGCATTGCGATGAGGGTATCGGGCTGGATGGTTTCGAAGGACAGCGACGAAGCCTTTTCAGCGTTCGAACAAGGACATTTTTCCGTCCAGGAATTGATTGAGGCTGGTCAGGCTAAACACCTGGGGCCTCAGCCAGTGTGTGACATCACTGCTAGCCTGGATGCGGTCTCATTGTCGCCGTTGGCAATCGATCTGTTGCGCGTGCACACGGTGGATCATGGCGCCGCCACACAGGGGACGGGGGAGTTCCATGACACAGATAATCTCAGTCTGACAGGTCAGACGAACTGGGTCCGGGTTCAGGCGGGTGTGGTGAGTCCCGGTGCATTATTGACGCAGGTTACGGTGTGTTTTGAAACCCGGGAAGCGGTGGATGCTGACTTCCTGCAACAAACATTCAGCATTCAGGACGTTGTCGGGAAGGTACGAGTCAATTGCTGCGTCGCGTTATTGGAAGAGATGGATCATGAGCCGCTTCGAGAGTTTTTCATCACGTGGTTGGGAGGACTGCGAGAGGAAAAAATCTTGATATTGAGCTGAACTCAATTCGGACAGCGGTGCCAACCCTGTCGTCATTGAGCGACCGGGTGGTTTTGACACCGCTCACCAGAGTCTACGGCGCCAAATACCCCTTCACTCCGGTAAAGATAATCTGCGCTGCCAGTGCACACACAAACAACCCCATCAACCGGCTGACAATCTGCAAACCCTGGTCACCGAGAATCCGTTCGATGCGGTTGGACAGGTACAGCACCACGCCGACGGTCAGGCTGGCCATGGCGATACTGAGGATGGCGGTGAGTTTGTCGTCCCAGTGCGGCTGGCTGACGCCCATCACCAGCAAGGCCCCGATGGTGCCGGGGCCGACAGTGAGCGGAATGGTCAGCGGGACGATGGTCACGTCTTGCTGCACGTTGTCGGTCTGGACCGCTGACTTGCCCTGAGCCATGCCCAGTGCCGAAATGAACAGCACACTGCCGGCGCCAATGCGGAAGGCGTCTACGGTGATGCCGAACACGCTGAAAATCACCCGCCCGAACAAATACAGCAGGACGCTGGAGACCAGGGTCGCGAGGGCGACATTCCAGGCCAGTCGACGTTGTTCCTTGCGCGAATAACCGCGGGTCAGGCTGATGAAGCAGGACAACACGAAGAAGGGGCTGTAGAGCACCAGCATCTTCAGGTAAACGCTGAACAACACGTGGAGCATGGGGCAAGCTCACTGGCGAGGGAAGTCGAGGAGGAGTCTATCAGGCGCTGCGGGGTCTGTCGGCTCAGGACGTCTGAGCCGTTGCCTGATTCTGCTGATCGCGCTGTGCGACCCAATGCTCGATCAGTTCGCGCAATTGTGAAAGCTCGACGGGCTTGGCCATATGGCCATCCATGCCGGCCTGGCGTGCGCGTTCTTTGTGTTCGGCCAGGATGTGTGCGGTAAGTGCTACTACCGGTGTGCGAGTTCGCTGGTTGCCGACCTCCCAGGCACGCAATTGCTGGGTGGCGGAGAAGCCATCGAGGATTGGCATTTCGCAGTCCATCAACACCAGGTCGTAGCGCTGGGCCTTCATCGCTTTCAAGGCTTCTTCACCATTGCAGGCGGTGTCCGGCTGAAGGTTGAGCTTGCCGAGCATGCCGCGAATCACTTTGGTTGAAATGCTGTTGTCTTCGGCCACCAGAATGCGGAAATCGCTCGGCACCTTGACCGCCGCAGGCGCGCCGCTCGGCAGTTGCTGCGAGACCGCCAGGCCTTTGCTGCGTTGGCTCAGTTCGTCCGCCAGCGTGGTCTTGAGGGTGTAGCCGGCCACGGGTTTGGCGAGGATGCGTTTGATCCCGGCATTGCGCGCGATGACCTTGCTCGGCGCGTTGCTGATGCCGGTGAGCATGATCAGCAGAATGTCGTGATTCAGGCTCGGGTCTTCCTTGATCTTCGCCGCCAGTTGCATGCCGGTCATGCCGGGCATGTTCTGGTCGAGCAGGACCACGTCGAAGTAATCGCGCAGGTGCGCCTTGGTGCGCAGCAGGGCGAGGGCTTCCTTGCCGGAAGGTACGGCGCTGACGTTCAGACCCCAGGCGCTGCATTGCTGCACGAGGACTTTGCGGCAGGTGTCGTTGTCGTCGACCACCAACACGCGGGCGCCTTGCAGCGGGCCATCGAGATCGCAGGTCGGGTGTTCGAGGCGCTCCGGGTCCAGCGGCAAGGTCAGCCACAGTGTGCTGCCCTGATTGCTGCCGCTCTTGATGCCGAACTCGCCGTGCATCAGCAGGATCAATTGGCGGGCGATTACCAGCCCCAGGTTACCGCCCAGGCGGGTGGCGGAAAGGAAGTTCTTGCTGTGCAGTTCGGCATGCAGAAGGGCTTCTCGTTCTTCGGCATCCATGGGTTGCCCGCTGTCTTGCACGGCAATGCGCAGGCGCGGTTTGTGGCTGCGTTCGTCGAGGGCAACGACGATCAGGATTTCGCCTTCGTCGGTTTTCTTCAGGGCGTTTTCCAGCAGGCTCAGCAGTGTCTGGCGCAGACGCGTCGGGTCGCCGCTGATCACGCGAGGGACCTGTGGCTGGATGAAGCTGATCAGCTCGACGTTCTGTTGTTCGGCCTTGGCGCGGAAGATGCTCAGGCAGTCTTCGATCAGTGCGTTGAGGTCAAACTGCACATCGTCGAGTTCGATTTGTCCGGACTCGAGCTTGGAGATGTCGAGGATTTCGTTGATCAACGTCAGCAGTTCATTGCCGGCGCTGTGGATGGTTTGCACGTAGTCGCGCTGTTTGACCGACAGCGGGGTGCCCAACAGAAGTTCGGTCATGCCCAGCACGCCATTCATCGGGGTGCGGATTTCGTGGCTGATCTTTGCCAGGAATTCGGCTTTGGCATTGATCTCGGCATTACTCGCTGCCAGGTCACGGCTGACGCTGAAGCGGTCTTCGGTGATGCTGCGCTGGCGTTCGCTCAAGGCGATGCTCATCAGCACGCCGCAGATGCAGATGAAGGCCATCAAGGTCATGATCAGGCCTTGCGGTGCAACCAGGGTCAGCCCCAGCAACGCCGGCAGGATGATCAGCGTGCCGACGTTGAACACCACCATCGCAGCCACGAACAGGCGTGCCGGCCGATAACCCTTTTGCCAGTGATAGGCGCTGACAAAGAGCATGCTCAGGCCCGCCAGGGCAACCAGCGCATAGGTGATGATGTTCAGCGGCAGGGTGTCGACGAACAGCAACAGCAGGCTGCACAGGACAATGAACAGGATGTCCCCCAGCAGTAGCTTGTTCAGTGGATGCGGGCCGAGCGGGGCGAAGAAGCGGTAGGCGAACATCAGGCCGCAAGGGGCCGTCAGCAGCAGCGACAGGTAGGCGCCGGGTGTTTGCACGGCATGCCAGTCGGGTAGCCATGGGCCTGCCAGGTTCAGCAGCAGCACCAGGCTGAGCAGTAACAGTCCCTCGCACGCTGCCAGCCAGACGCTGCTGCGCGAGCGGCTATAGCCGTAGCGCGTGAGGTTGTACAGGATCAGCATCGCGATGCAGCCAAAAAACAGGCCATAGATCAGCGTCTGGTTCTGGTTCGCCGCCACCATCACTGCTGATTGCAGGGTGATATAGGGGCGCAACTCGTGTTCGGAAACCAGTCGCAGATAGACGTCGAGAGGTTTGTCGCTTTGTGGAAGCGGCAACATGAAGTCGCTGCTGGGGAGTGGTCGCTCGCTCTGCGGTTGCTCGTTGCCGCTGGTCAATTGCTCGACCAATGTGTCGCCATCCAGAACGTAGAGGTTCAGGTGCGACAAATCGGGGGCGAAGATGCGCAGCAGTTGTTCGTGTTTGCCGGGGCTGAGCTTGAAACGTAGCCATAACGCGCCACTGGGTTCGGCAGCGGTGATTTGGTCGAGTTCAATCGGGCTGAATTGGTTGGTGTAGCGAGCCGAGCGGATATCGCTCAGTTGCAGGTCTGCCTGTTCGTCGAGCAATACCGCCCAGCCACTGCCTTGCGCGGCCTGGGCCGGGAGCATGCAGAGCAGGGTCAGCAGAGTGACGGTGAAGCCTATGGCAATCCTGAGCCAGCGCACGGCGAAATCCCTTCGTAGGTTGATGCCAGATTATAACTATGCGCGGCGCCGGAATAGTACGGCAAGGGCCATAGGCCCCTGCCTAGCCGAATGGATAGCTTATTCCTGATTTTCGCCACGCTCACGGGCAATGGCGCGGTAGCCAATGTCCTTGCGGTAGAAACAGCCTTCCCAGTTGATTTTGGCGGCCAGCTTGTAGGCCTGCTGCTGGGCGGCATCGACGCTTGCGCCCATGGCGGTGGCGCAAAGTACCCGACCACCGGCCGTCACAACCTTGCCGTCCTTGAGTGCGGTACCGGCGTGGAAGACTTTACCTTCCAGCGCAGCGGCGGCATCCAGGCCTTCGATCACGGCGCCCTTGGCGTAATCGCCCGGGTAGCCGCCAGCAGCCAGTACGATACCGACGCTTGGACGTGGATCCCACTGAGCTTCGACCTTGTCCAGTGCCTGTGCCAGCGCCGCTTCGACCAGCAATACCAGGCTCGACTGCAGGCGCAGCATTACCGGTTGGGTCTCGGGGTCGCCGAAACGGCAGTTGAACTCGATGACTTTCGGGTTGCCGGCTTTATCGATCATCAGACCAGCATAGAGGAAGCCGGTGTAGACGTTGCCTTCTTCGGCCATGCCACGCACGGTTGGCCAGATCACCAGGTCCATGACGCGCTGGTGAACTTCGCTGGTGACCACCGGGGCAGGGGAGTAGGCACCCATGCCGCCCGTGTTCGGGCCGGTGTCTGCGTCGCCAACACGTTTGTGGTCCTGGCTGGTGGCCATCGGCAGCACGTTCTTGCCGTCGACCATGACGATGAAGCTGGCTTCTTCGCCATCGAGGAACTCTTCGATGACCACGCGCGAACCGGCGTCGCCAAAAGCGTTGCCGGCGAGCATGTCGCGTACGGCGTCTTCGGCTTCGCTCAGGGTCATGGCGACGATCACGCCTTTACCGGCTGCCAGGCCGTCGGCCTTGATCACGATCGGCGCACCTTTTTCACGCAGGTAAGCCAGGGCAGGCTCGATCTCGGTGAAGTTCTGGTAGTCGGCCGTCGGGATCTTGTGGCGAGCCAGGAAGTCCTTGGTGAATGCCTTGGAACCTTCCAGCTGGGCGGCGCCAGCGGTTGGGCCGAAGCAGTCCAGGCCACGTTGGCGGAACAGATCGACTACGCCTGCGACCAGCGGGACTTCCGGACCGACGATGGTCAGGGAGACGTTTTTCTCGGCAAAGTCGGCCAACTGCTCAAGGGCCAGCACGTCGATAGCGACGTTCTCGCACTTGGCTTCAATGGCAGTGCCGGCGTTGCCCGGGGCAACGAAGACTTTCTGTACGCGCGGATCCTGAGCGACTTTCCAGGCCAGGGCGTGTTCACGGCCACCGCTGCCAATGATCAAAACATTCATTTCAAAAACCTCGGATGACGCTAATTCTGTGGGGGCTGATCGTTCCCACGCTCTGCGTGGGAATGCCTCTACGGACGCTCTGCGTCCGAGGGACGCGGAGCGTCCCGGGCTGCGTGCCCACGCAGAGCGTGGGTACGATCAAGCAAAGTAATCAGTGACGGAAGTGGCGCATGCCCGTAAAGACCATGGCGATACCAGCCTCGTCTGCGGCCGCAATCACTTCGTTGTCACGCATCGAGCCACCCGGTTGAATCACGGCGGTGATGCCAACCTTGGCGGCGTTGTCGATGCCGTCGCGGAACGGGAAGAACGCGTCCGAGGCCATGACCGCGCCCTGCACTTGCAGGCCGGCGTGTTCAGCTTTGATGGCAGCGATACGCGCAGAGTTCACGCGGCTCATCTGGCCAGCGCCGACACCGATGGTCTGACGGTTCTTGGCGTAGACGATGGCATTGGATTTGACGTACTTGGCGACTTTCCAGGCGAAGATCAAATCGTTGATCTCTTGCTCGGTCGGTGCGCGCTTGGTCACAACCTTCAGGTCTTCGCTGCCGATCATGCCGATGTCGCGGCTCTGTACCAGCAAACCGCCATTGACGCGCTTGTAGTCCCAGGCAGCGGCACGATCCGCCGACCATTGGCCGCAGGCCAGCAGGCGAACGTTGGCTTTTGCGGCGACGATGGCACGGGCTTCGTCGCTGACCGATGGGGCGATGATCACTTCGACGAACTGACGCTCGACGATGGCTTTGGCGGTTTCAGCGTCCAGTTCACGGTTGAACGCGATGATGCCGCCGAAGGCCGACTCGGTGTCGGTGGCGTAAGCCAGTTCGTACGCCTGGCGGATACCGCCTTCAGCGTCCGGGCTCACGGCAACGCCGCACGGGTTGGCGTGCTTGACGATCACGCAGGCTGGTTTGACGAAGCTCTTCACGCATTCCAGCGCGGCGTCGGTATCAGCCACGTTGTTGTACGACAGCTCTTTGCCTTGCAGTTGGGTCGCGGTGGCGATGCCAACTTCGGCTGGCTTGGCTTCAACGTAGAACGCCGCGCTCTGGTGCGGGTTCTCGCCGTAGCGCATTTCCTGAGCCTTGATGAACTGGCTGTTGAAGGTGCGCGGGAATTCGCTGCGACCTTCGGTGGTGAGGGTGTCAGCGGCCTGGTTCACGGTGCCCATGTAGTTGGCGATCATGCCGTCGTAGGCGGCGGTGTGTTCGAAGGCCTTGAGCATCAGGTCGAAACGCTGAGCGTAGGTCAGGCCACCGGCCTTGAGGCTTTCCAGCACGCTGGCGTAATCGCTGGCGTTTACTACGATGGCCACGTCTTTGTGGTTCTTGGCAGCGGAGCGGACCATGGTCGGGCCGCCGATATCGATGTTCTCGATGGCGGTCGGCAGGTCGCAACCTGGCTTGTTGATGGTGGCTTCGAACGGGTAGAGGTTAACGGCGACCAGATCGATCGGCTTGATGCCGTGCTCGTTCATGATCGCGTCATCGATACCGCGACGACCGAGGATCCCGCCGTGGATTTTCGGGTGCAGGGTTTTCACCCGACCGTCCATCATTTCTGCGAAACCGGTGTAATCCGCGACTTCCACAGCGGCTACGCCATTGTCCTGCAGCAGCTTGAACGTCCCGCCGGTGGAGAGGATCTCGACGCCGAGGGCTTCGAGTTCCTTGGCGAATTCGAGGATCCCGGTCTTGTCGGAAACGCTGATCAAGGCGCGGCGGATCGGCAGGCGGGTGGTCTGGTCGGTCATCTCAATTTCCATCAAAAGCAAAGGAAGTCAGCAAAAAAGGCGACCGGTTTTACGCGGGCGCCTTTCTGGTTTGATTGAATGCTTACAGCAAATCGTACTGCTTGAGTTTCTTGCGCAAGGTGCCGCGGTTCAGTCCCAGCAGCTCGCTGGCCTTGGTCTGATTGCCCTTGACGTAGTTCATCACGCTTTCGAGCAGGGGAGCCTCGACTTCGGAGAGCACCAGGTTGTACACATCCGTGACGGCAGCGCCTTCAAGGTGGGCGAAATAATTGTGCAGCGCCTTCTCGACACTCCCGCGAAGGGTCTGGCCTTCTTCGCTCGGTGTATTGAGGTGCTGTTTCAAATTTACGTTGTCGCTCACGGGTGCTGTTCCACTCACTAAAGTCTCGGTCATCATCGTCATGCGGCCACCCCTTCTCCGTCCCCTGTCAGGCTCTTGTAGCGCTCGGCGAAGAACTCCCGAACGTTGGCGCATTGTGTTTCCGTACCATCCAAACGATTGAAGTGGGCGCGAAACTCCCTGGCGCCCGGCAGGGTTGCGAGATACCAGCCGACATGCTTGCGGGCGATGCGTACGCCCATGACATCTCCATAGAAAGCATGGAGCGCGGCCAGATGCTCAAGCAGAATACGTTCCACCTCGATCAATTCCGGTGCCGGGAGTTTTTCGCCGGTACGCAGATAATGCTCGATCTCACGAAAAATCCATGGCCGCCCCTGGGCAGCCCGGCCTATCAGCAGGCCATCGGCACCGGTCGCGTCAAGCACGTGCCGGGCCTTCTCGGGCGAGTCGATATCGCCATTGGCGAAGACCGGAATCGACACCGCCTGCTTGATTGCGGCAATGGTGTCGTACTCGGCTTCACCGGTGTACAGATCGGCACGGGTCCGGCCATGCACCGCCAGTGCCGTAATGCCTGCCTGTTCGGCGATCTTCGCCACCGTCAGGCCATTCTTGTTCGCACGGTCCCAGCCCGTACGGATCTTCAGCGTGACCGGCACATCAACCGCCGCCACGACGGCGTGCAGGATCTCGGTCACCAACTCTTCATCTTTCAGTAACGCGGAGCCGGCGGCCTTGTTGCAGACCTTCTTGGCCGGACATCCCATGTTGATATCAATAATCTGGGCGCCCAACTCGACGTTGGCGCGTGCTGCCTCCGCCAGCATCTGTGCATCGCCACCGGCGATCTGTACCGAGCGTGGCTCGGGATCACCTTCGTGGACCATGCGCAGACGCGATTTGCGGGTGTTCCACAAACTCATGTCGCTGGTGACCATTTCCGAGACTACAAGCCCTGCGCCCAGTCGTTTGCACAGCTGACGAAAGGGCTGGTCGGTGACTCCTGCCATCGGGGCGAGAATCAAGCCGTTGTGCAATGTATATGGGCCGATGCGTACCGCCGACATAGGACTTCCCTGTTGTGGGGTCGGATCATGAGAGTTCGAAAAAGGGTTGGCATGATACCCGCTCTCGATGACTGGATAAAGGCTGAATTGGATAAAATCTGAACAGTTATTCCGTTATTGCCATCAGTTTGGTTCGAGGCGCCGGGAGTCGGAAAATTGCCGTCAACGGCGCGAGACTCGGTGCCGAGTGAAGCGATTCACTCGGGCGAGTGGAAGCTCAGGCTGTAGTTCACGGCTTTTGGGCCGGGATCGAGGATGTCCAGGGCAATATGGATCGGTGTTTGCGGTGGCATTTCTGCGAGGTCCGCGAGGTCGCCATTGAGGTATTCGCCCGGTTTGAAGCGGCGGCTGGCGATCAGGTGGCCATTGAGGTCGGCAAAGCGCAGTTCCAGCAATGGGAATGGCTGCGAGAAAGACGCGCGGTTGTAGATGATCGCGTCGACCACCAGTGCGCCGCTGAAGTCCGGGTGGCTACGGACCACCAGATTGCTGCTTTTGATTTTCGCGATATCGACCTTGGACGGCACGCTGCAGCCAATCTGCGGGCACACTTTCTGGAACCAGGGGCGGTATTGATCCTGACGGGCCAGTTCGTCGAAGTGATAGGCGATGTACTGGCCAGCAAGGGCTGCTGAGCCCAGCAGGACCATCAGGCTCCAAAAGAGCCGGCGACCCCAGGGGGAGCGGCGTTTTTGCCAGTCGAGTTGCAGCGGGTCGTCGATCAGGTCCTGCAGCACCTCGTCATGCATGGCTGGTTCGTTGCGCGTGCGCTTCTTGCGTACGGGCTCGGCTTCAGGGGTTTCGTCGTCGATATCGTCATCGGTCGCGGACAGGCGTTCGTGTTTCGCTGCAGGCTCCGGCGTCTCGAAGGGCTGGTCGAGGCGCAGTTGCGGTGCCTCGGGCTCATCGTCCAGATCGACCAGCTCGAGCGACAGCGAGGGTTCGGTGCGCGAGGGTTTTTCCGGCTCGTCGGCGATGTCTGCCGATCGATGGTTCTCGGCCGGTGCGTGCGTGTTTTCGCTGGCCTGCGCGCGTTCGGCGGCTGAATCGCTGAACAGGCTGTCGGACCAAGGCTCTTCACCTTCGGGCGTATCCCGACGGGCACTCAGCGAGTCTTCCTTGTGCTTGCGCTCATGATGGCCGAACTCTTTGGTAGGCTGGATTTCCCGTTGTTCGAGCTTGGCGAGTTCTTCGTCAAGGTCGAGGCTGTCCAGATCCAGTTCGGCGGCTGTCCACTGCTTCTGGCTGATGGCCCGTTGCGTGGGCGGCTCAACCGGTGGCGGGGTCGTGAGGGCGATAGCTTCCTTGCCCATGCGTTGCTCGAGCAGCTGCCGTGCAGCATTGAACACTTGCAGGCAAGAGCCGCAGCGAACCACCCCACGGGCCACGCTCAATTGGGCGTGGCTGACGCGGAAACTGGTCTGGCAATGCGGGCACTGGGTGACGAAGCTATCGGTCATGCGGCCATCCGGAGTATGCAGGCGCTCATTTTAGCGCCGACGGCCGGTGATGCGCACCCAGCCATCGCGATTGGCAATCGGGTCCAGATCAAAGTCCTTGGCATAAGCCTCTGCGACTTCCGCGCCTTGCTCGGCAAGGATGCCCGACAGTGCCAGGCGACCGCCGGGCTTGACCAGGCTGGAGAGTTGCGGGGCCAGGGAAACCAGTGGTCCGGCGAGAATGTTGGCCACCAGCACGTCAGCCTGCACTTGCGGCAAATCTTGAGGCAGGTACAGCGGGAACAGCGCTTCGTCGATGTTGTTGCGCCCGGCGTTGTCGCGGGAGGCTTCCAGTGCCTGCACGTCGATGTCGGTGCCGACCGCTTCCTTGGCGCCCAGCAGCAGGGCAGCGATCGCGAGGATCCCCGAGCCGCAGCCGAAGTCCAGTACGTGGCAGTCTTTCAGGTCCTGGCCGTCGAGCCATTCCAGGCACAAGGCGGTGGTCGGGTGGGTCCCGGTGCCGAACGCCAGGCCCGGATCAAGCAGCAGATTGACCGCATCAGGCTCGGGCGCAGCGTGCCAGCTCGGGACGATCCACAGGCGCTGACCGAAGCGCATTGGCTGGAAGTTGTCCATCCAGCTGCGTTCCCAGTCCTGGTCTTCGATGACTTCGCTGTGATGCTCGGGCAGCGGGCTGCCGGTCAGCAGCTCAAGGTGAGCCAGCACGCTGGCGGCTTCGGTGCCACCTTCGAACAGGGCAAGCAGGTGCGTGTGCGACCACAGTGGGGTGGTGTTCAGTTCCGGCTCGAAGATCGGCTGATCTTCGGCGTCCATGAAGGTTACCGAGACGGCGCCCACTTCAAGGAAAGCGTCTTCGTAGGTTTCGGCTTGTTCTGGGCTGATGGCGAGACGGACTTGCAGCCAAGGCATGGCGGGCACCTTTGAAAAATGTAATGTGCAGCCTAGCGGGCTGCGAGAAGCGCGCAAGTTTACGCGAGAGCGGCGCAGAAGACGACCGGCTTGCCAGGGATATACCTGTGGCGAGGGAGCTTGCTCCCGCTGGAGCGCGAAGCGGTCCAAAAATGGGCGCCTCGGTTTTACCTGGGACACAACTGTTGGATGGTTTGCGGCTGCTTCGCAACCGAGCGGGAGCAAGCTCCCTCGCCACAAGGGTTCTGCATTCAGTAATCCCGGATACAACAAAGCCGCTCGAAAGCGGCTTTGTTGGTCTGGATCAAGCTTTAGTGTTGTGCAGCCAGCTTGTGTTCCAGGTAGTGGATGTTGACTCCACCTTTGCAGAAGCCTTCATCGCGGGTCAGGTCGCGGTGCAGCGGGATGTTGGTCTTGATCCCGTCTACCACGATTTCGTCCAGCGCATTGCGCATGCGCGCCATGGCTTCTTCACGGGTTGCCCCGTAAGTGATCAGTTTGCCGATCAACGAATCGTAGTTCGGTGGAACCGCATAGCCGCTGTACAGGTGCGAATCAACCCGCACACCGTTGCCGCCCGGGGCATGGAAATGCTTGACCGTGCCTGGGCTTGGCATGAAGGTTTTCGGGTCTTCAGCGTTGATCCGGCATTCCAGTGCGTGACCGCGGATGACCACGTCTTCCTGGGTGAACGACAGTGGGTTGCCGGCGGCGATGCTGAGCATCTCCTTGACGATGTCGATGCCGGTGACCATTTCCGAAACCGGGTGCTCTACCTGGACACGAGTGTTCATCTCGATGAAGTAGAAGCTGCCGTTCTCGTACAGGAACTCGAAAGTGCCCGCGCCACGGTAACCGATGTCGATGCACGCCTTGACGCAGCGAGCGAAGACTTCCTGGCGAGCCTTCTCGTCGATGCCCGGTGCCGGCGCTTCTTCGAGAACCTTCTGGTGGCGACGTTGCAGCGAGCAATCGCGGTCACCCAGATGGATGGCATGGCCCTGGCCATCGGAAAGTACCTGAACTTCCACGTGACGTGGGTTGGTCAGGAATTTTTCCAGATAGACCATCGGGTTGCCGAACGCCGCGCCTGCTTCGGAGCGGGTCAGTTTGGCCGAGGAGATCAGGTCTTCTTCTTTGTGCACAACGCGCATGCCACGACCACCACCGCCGCCAGCGGCTTTGATGATCACCGGGTAACCGACTTCGCGACCAATGCGCAGAGCGGTTTCTTCGTCTTCCGGCAGCGGGCCGTCGGAACCTGGAACGGTTGGAACGCCGGCAGCGATCATGGCGTGCTTGGCCGAAACCTTGTCGCCCATCAGGCGGATGGTTTCAGCTTTCGGGCCGATGAAGGCGAAGCCGGAGTTTTCCACCTGTTCGGCAAAGTCGGCGTTTTCCGCGAGGAAACCGTAGCCTGGGTGAATGGCGGTGGCGCCGGTCACTTCGGCAGCGGCGATGATCGCTGGAATGTGCAGGTAAGAGTGCGCGGCCGATGCCGGACCGATGCAAACCGACTCGTCTGCCAGACCCAGGTGCATCAGCTCCTTGTCGGCCTTGGAGTAAACGGCGACGGTCTTGATGCCCATCTCTTTGCAGGCACGCAGGATCCGCAGGGCGATTTCACCGCGGTTGGCGATCAGAACTTTTTCCAACTTCGCAGGTTTCAACATCGTTGGCTCTCCGCGGTTCAAACGATGGTGAACAGCGGTTGGTCGTACTCAACCGGCTGGCCGTCTTCGACGAGGATGGATTCGATCACACCGCTGGTTTCAGCTTCGATGTGGTTCATCATCTTCATGGCTTCGACGATGCACAGGGTGTCGCCTTTCTTCACGCTCTGGCCAACTTCAACGAAGGACGGCGAGGACGGCGAAGATTTGCGATAGAAGGTGCCAACCATTGGCGAACGGGCAACGTTGCCGTTCAGCACTGGCGCAGCGGGAGCGGCGGGTGCAGCGGCAGCAGGCGCGGCAGCAGCGACAGGTGCCGGAGCCGGAGCGTGCATTGGCGCAGGAGCGTAGTACTGCTGAGCCGGGGTTTTGCTGTGGCGGCTGATACGTACGGACTCTTCGCCTTCCTTGATCTCGAGCTCGTCGATGCCGGACTCTTCCAGCAGTTCGATCAGTTTCTTAACTTTACGGATATCCATGAATCATCAACTCCCAAGGGTCGGTCAGGGGCGTTTAACGCTTGTTGTTCAAGCTGTTGCCTGTTTTTCAAGCTGCTCTAGGGCGGCCTCCAGGGCCAGTCGATAACCGCTGGCGCCAAGGCCGCAGATCACTCCCACCGCAACGTCGGAGAAGTAAGAGTGATGGCGGAAAGGTTCGCGTTTGTACACGTTAGACAAATGCACTTCGATGAATGGGATGCTCACCGCCAGCAGCGCGTCACGTAATGCGACACTTGTATGCGTAAAAGCTGCTGGATTGATCAAAATGAAGTCCACACCCTCGCCGCGAGCGGCGTGAATGCGGTCGATCAATTCATACTCGGCGTTACTTTGCAGGTAGAGCAAATGGTGGCCGGCATTGCGCGCGCGCTGTTCCAGGTCCTGATTGATCTCGGCCAGGGTCACAGCCCCGTAGACGCCCGGTTCGCGGGTGCCGAGCAGGTTCAGGTTGGGTCCGTGCAAAACCAGTAGGGTCGCCATTGGCTGTTCCTTGTTATCTGTGTGCAGTTATCAGAACCCGGCGACTATGCCGCAAAGCCTTTGTGACTGTCCAGTTCTCTGCAATAGCCAGCACAATGACCGATGATTGCGCGATTTATGTGACCAACTGATTAAATCTGGTCATTCGCTTTAGCGACACGTTCGGCGAAGTCCCTGGCGTTGATCTCGCCAACCACCCGCACATCGCCACGTTCCTTGCCATCCTTGCCGAAAAACATCAGCGCCGGAGGTCCAAACAGCTTGTAACGGTCGAGCAGGGCGCGTTGTTCGGCGTTGCTGGCGGTAATGTCGAAGCGAACCAGTCGATAACCTTTAAGGCGTTCAACGACGTTGTTGTCGTTAAGCACCTCGTGTTCGATGACTTTGCAGCTGATGCACCAGTCGGCGTACCAGTCGAGCAGCAGCGGGGTGTTGGTGGATTTTGCTTCAGCCAGCACTCGATCGAGTTCCGCCGGGGTGCTGATGGTTTGCCATTCGCTCGGGTTTTGAACTTGAGCGCTGCCAGGAGCATTGATGACTTTTGGCTGGCCGATCGGATTGAGCGGATCGGCCTGGCCGCTGAAGGCGCCGTACCAACACGCCAACCCGTAAAACACCAGAAGCATTCCGAGCAGTTGGCCCAGGCGTTTTCGCGGCGGTTTATAGCCAAGCTCCAGCGCCCCGAGAAACAAGCCGACCCCGACCGCCAGCAGACCGATCAGCAGCAAGGTGATGGGACCCGGCAATACCCGGCTCAGCAAACCGATTGCCAACCCCAACAGCAACACGCCAATCGCGTTTTTCACGTAGATCAGCCACGGGCCGCTTTTCGGCAGCCAGGCCGCGCCGCCGGTGGCGACCAGCAACAGTGGCGCACCCATCCCCAGGCCCAGAACGAACAGCTTCAGCGCACCGCCCAACGCATCGCCGCTGGCGCTTATATACAGCAGTGCTCCGGCCAAAGGTGCAGATACGCACGGCGAGACCAACAGGCTCGACACCACTCCGAGCACCGCCGCGCCCCACAGCGAACCCCCTTCGGTGCGACCGGCAATGCGGTCCAGGCGGTTGCTGATCGCGTGGGGCAATTTCAGTTCGAACACCCCGAACATCGCTAAGGCAAACACCGCGAAGAACAAGGCAAACGGCACCAACACCCACGCCGATTGCAGGCGTGCCTGAAGGTTGAGCTGGGCACCGAACAGCCCCATCAACGCGCCGAGCACAGCGAAACAGGCGGCCATTGGCAAGACGTAGGCCAGCGACAAATTAAAACCGCGCAGTCCGCCGACCTGACCGCGCAACACCACACCGGAGAGGATCGGCAGCATCGGCAGCACGCATGGGGTAAAGGTCAGGCCAAGACCCGCGAGGAAGAATAGCGCCAGTTCGCGCCAGCTCCAGCCCGCGGCACTGGCGGGAGGGGTAATGGCTGCACCGTCGATCGTCAGGCGTTCGGTTTCCGGTGGATAACACAGGCCTTTATCGGCGCAGCCCTGGTAGGTGACGGCCAGCGTGAAAGCCCGCTGATCGGCGCTGCTGCGTGGCAGGTCTACGTCGAGAATGCCGTGGTAGACCTCGACATCGCCGAAGTACTCGTCGTGCTTTTTTTCGCCTGAAGGCAGTTGTGCGGCGCCCAGGCCAATGTCGGCGGGCTCGCTGTGAAACTGGAAGCGATGCCGGTAGAGGTAGTAACCCTCGGTGGCGACGAAACGCAGTTTGATCGATTGCGGCGTGCTCTCCACCAGGCTCAGCTGAAAAGCTTCGCGCACGGGCAGGAAGTCGGCGCTGTTATTGATCGAGCCCAGGGTCGAACTGGGGCGACTGTCCAAAAGGCCGGCGGCATTCACCGGCAGGACCAGCACTAACAGCATCAGGCAGAGCAGACGGCGCATGACAATCTCGCGTATCGGAAGTGAGCGCATGATAGCGGACAGATTTGCATCTGTGGCAGATCGGCCTTTGTGGCGAGGGAGCTTGCTCCCGCCGGCCGGTCCGCGCTCGGGCGCAGCAGTCGTGAAACCTGAGTATGCGGCGTACCTGACAATACCGGATCGCAACATTTAGGGCTGCTTCGCACCCCAGCGGGAGCAAGCTCCCTCGCCACAGAGATTTTGCCAGGCTCAGGGTTTGTGTCAGACGCGGAAGGCTTGAACGGCGGTATGCAGCTGCCCACCCAGCACCAGCAGATTCTCGCCTTGACTGCGGCCTTCCTCGATACGCACCAGATAATCCCCACCCAACTGGTGAATCCGCTCACTGTGATCGCGAATCTCACTGACGGCGCCACTTTGCTGCGCCGTGACATCGGCGATGCGCACCGCGGTGTCGGCAATGGTCTGGATGGCTCCGACGATTTTATCCAGTGCGCCGTCAGCGGCTTGTGCCTGGTTGGCGGTGGCTTCGGCATGTTCGACCTGGGCGCGCATGCCTTCCACCGATTGTCGTGCGGCCAGTTGCAGGCCGGCAATCAAGGTCTGGATTTCTGCGGTAGCACCGGCAGTGCGTTGCGCCAGTGAACGAACCTCCTCGGCAACCACCGCAAAACCGCGGCCCATTTCCCCGGCGCGGGCGGCTTCAATTGCCGCGTTCAGGGCGAGGAGGTTGGTCTGATCGGCAATCGAGCGAATCACCGTCAGTACGCCGCCGATGGTGGCCGACTCTTCGGCCAGATGCTCGATCATTTGGGCGTTGCCCTGAACTTCGCCGACCAGCGCGTGCAGTCCGGTCAGGCTCAAACCGATGACTTTTTGCCCGTGCTCGACCGCCAGACCGGCGTGACGGCTGGCGTCGGCAGCCTGGCTGGCATCGCCGGCGACTTGTTGAATGGTCGCTTCCAGCTCACCCAGCGAGTCGCGGATCAGCGCGGTGTCGCCGGCCTGATGTTCGGCGCCACTGTGCAAGTCGCTGCTCAGTTCGGCCAATACCCGGCTGCTGCCGGCAACCTGTTCGGCGTTCAAACGGATTGTCCCGACCAGATCCACCAGATAAGCGCGCAGGCGATTCAGCGACTCTTGAATGTCCTGTAGCTCACGGTTGGTTGCGCCGAGATGGATGTCCCGACTGAAGTCGCCTTCGGCCCAGGTCGACAGCGCTGGCGCCAAATTGGTCAGCACGCGGGCGAGGCGACGTTGCAAGGTGTCGATCAACAGCGCGATCAGCAGGATCAGGCCGATCATTACGCCCTGCATGAGCCGCACTTCACCCTGGATTTGCCCATGCTGCGCGCGCACGGTCGGTTCCAGCCCGGCGATGGCCTGCTGCACGGCGGCAATTTTCAGGTGGGTGGCGGCGCTGAGGTCGGCGCGTTTCTGAATCTGTTCGCGGGTCCGGCCGAGTTCGGCGGGGTAGCGGCTGAGCAGGCTGGCGAGTTCGCGTTTTAAGCCGGTGCCGGCATCTTCGGCGACGGTTTTTTCGGTGTTTTCCAGCCCCATCATCGCCGAGAAATCGTCGGTATTCGATTCTTTGCTGGCGGTCACGCCAAGCAGCGGCAGCGCTTCGATCAGCTCGGCCTGAGTGCGGATGCTACTGACCTCGCGCTCGACATCGGCCGCCAGTTCGCTGCGGCCACTGCTGACCAGTTTGTTCCGGGCCAGCGAGAGTTTGCCCACGTGCTGCGAAGCGATAAGCAAGGGGGGTAGATAGGCGGCAGCGGCAGGCGTATTGGCGCTGGTGGCGTATTGGCTGAGTTGCTCCAGGCTGGCGCCCAGTTCGCGCTCGGCCTGGAGCAGCAAGGCTTGCGGATCACCCGCCAGTTTGCCGGCGGCCAACAGGTCTGTCTTGCTGAAGTCATCGAGGCTGGCAAGGCTCGGCCGCACGCTGTCAGCCAGGTCGGCCGGCAGTTCGTCGAGTTCTTTTTGCAGGTTTTCGATGGTCTGGCTGGCGCTGCTCAGGCGAAGGGCATCGCCGCTGGCCAGGTAATCTTCGACGTTACGCGCCACTTGATTTTGAAAGTGCTGCGACAGGCCCAGGTAGCGCTCCATCAACAGATAAGGACGCTCCAGGGCTTTTTGCGACCACCAGAGTGTGGCGCCGAGTGCGAGGCACACCGCGACTAGAAGCAGGGTATTGAGATTGGTCAGCAACTTCAGGCGCATCGCGGTTCTACCAACGACAGAATGGTAAGTGCCTGAAGTTATTGCGGTTGTATTACAGGGTTATGACCGAATCAGTGGATTCAGGTGAAAAAGTGGCACTTTGATTCGACGACCGCGCCGCTTGAACGCGATTGCGTCCGGCGTGCTTGGCGCGGTACAGCGCCTCGTCTGCCTGGCTGGCCATCATCAGGCTGTCGCACTCTTCATGCAGGTCCACCACGCCGGCACTGAAGGTGCACCAGAGGTCTTGCGGCTGGGCCGGGTAGTGGATCTCGGCAAAGCGCTGGCGGATTTCATCGAGCACTTTATAAGCCGATTCGATATCGGTGTCCGGCATCACGATGGCGAACTCTTCACCACCATACCGTCCGATGAAGTCGGTCTTGCGCAGGCGTTGCTTGAGAAACAGTGCCAGGCTCTTGATCACCCGGTCGCCCATGGGGTGGCCGTGGCTGTCGTTGACCCGCTTGAAATGGTCAATGTCGAGCATCGCAAAACTCAATGGCTTGTTCTCGCGGCGGGCGCGGAAGCTGCAGTCTTCGAGTAATTGCAGAATATGGGTGTGGTTATAGAGGCCGGTCAGGCTGTCACGGACCATCCGCGCCTTGAGGTTGCGCGCCCGGGCCGCACGGTTGCGCACGGTGGTGATCAGGTGCCGCGGCTTGATCGGCTTGGTCAGGAAGTCGTCGCCGCCTTCGCTCATGGCGTCGAGCTGCTTGTCCAGGTCGTCTTCGGCCGACAAGTAGATGATCGGCACGCTGACGTAACGGTCATTGTGCCGGATCACCTTGGCCAGTTCGGTGCCGGTGCAGGCCGGCATGTACATGTCGAGGATGATGAGGTCCGGCTGGAAATCCGCCAGCTCGGCCATCGCCTGAATCGGCTCGATCAAGGTGCGGGTGACGATCCCGGCGCTGTTGAGCAGGCGCTCGGTGTGCAGGGCCTGGGCACGGGAGTCGTCGATGATCAGCACTTTATAAGGTTCGTACTGGGCGACGCAGGTCAGCACTTCGATCTTTTCCAGCAGGCTCGACGCTTCGAGGGTGCCGGTCAGAAACTCCTGGCCGCCGGCGCGTACGGCCGCGAGGCGGGTCGGGGTGTCGGTTTCCAGCAGGCTGAAAAACAGCAGCGGCAGTTTCTGCTCCAGGCCTTCCTGGGCTTCGGCTGCCAATTGCAGGCCCATACCGGGGCCGCTGAAGTCGACGTCCATGACAATCGCTGCCGGCAGCCGCTCGACCATCGAGGAGCGAAACGCCGCCACGCTGTCCAGCGATTGCGCGCTGAGACCGAAAAATTCGAGTTGCTTGGCCAGTCGCTCGGCGCGGTCGTGATCGTGCAGCATCACGTAGATCGGCTTGCGCAGTGGCGGTAAAAAGGTTTGTTCGAGCTGGTCGCCATGCCGCAGGCCAGTGCGCGACAGGCGCTGCATCAGGCGATTGAGGTCGGTGATCAGCCCGCTGCTCAGGCGCCCGCGGTTAGCGTCGACGGCCGCAAGCGACTGGCTGATGCTGTGCGCCAAGTGGGTGTGTTCGGGTTGTTCGAAACGTTCGGCGAAACGCAGCAGCCGCAGGTTCGCTTCACTCAGCTCCGCCAGGTCGGCGCCTGACCATTCGCAGCGTTGCAGGCGCTGCCATATCTCAAGAATCTGACGTGCTTGATGAATTACCCGCTGGGCAAAGTGGTGCTTGAGGCGCTCACGGCTGGGGTCTTCTGGCTCGGTCATATCCTGACTACTAGTTAGGGTGCATGCTGAGGTCGACTGGTGGCTCTATGCTAGCACCTCTTTCCAATGCCATGAGTGTCGTACATCAATAAACTGTAAAGCGACGTTATTCAGTTCCTGACCGACTGGTCGCATAGGATCAACGCTGTGCTTCATTTATAGTGGCTGCTCGACTCGCGGCCACTGTGCGATCCACGGTCTGCCGGGCAGGTTTAATCTGCTCGCAGCAGAGCACGATGGAGTAGGGTTGTGGTCGAACCGACGAACTCAAGTGATTGAAAGGATATCGCCATGCTGGACTGGAAGAACCGCACAGGCAGCGCGCCTGAACGTGCCGCCGAACCCAAGTCGGCAACCCGCAGCTATTTAGGTGGCCTGCTGTTCAGCCGCGCATTGGCCACCTTGATCGGCCTGTATTTGCTGGTGGTCCTCGCCGTGGGCTGGTACTGGAGCCATGAACCTGCGCTGTTTCCGGTTCAGCAGAACGCACAACTGGCCGCCGAGAAGGAAGGCAAGCAAATGGTCATCGGCTACACCACGGTCGAAACCCTCAAGACCGTCGCCGGTACCTTGCTGCACAAGCCGGGTGGCTATATTTCCAACGACCGTTTTCCACCAGGCGTGTGGCTGGACGACATGCCGAACTGGGAATACGGGGTACTGGTGCAGGTACGCGATCTGACTCGCGCCTTGCGTAAAGACTTTGCCCGTTCGCAATCGCAATCGGCTGAAGACGCCGATCTGGCCAAGGCCGAGCCGCGTTTCAACTTCGATAACAAGAGCTGGATGCTGCCGTCCAGCGAGTCGGAGTACCAGGAAGGTATCAATTCCCTGAGCCGCTACCAGGCTCGCCTGTCCGATCCAACGCAAAAAAACGCCCAGTTCTATGCGCGTGCCGACAACCTGAACAACTGGCTGGGTGATGTCGCGACCCGTTTGGGTTCGCTGTCGCAACGGCTGTCGGCCAGTGTTGGCCGGGTCAAGCTGAACACCGCGCTGAAAACCGAAACCCTGGCGCCGGGTCAGGTGCCGCAGCTGGATGAAGAGCGGGTGGAAACCCCTTGGCTGCAGATCGACGACGTATTCTATGAAGCGCGTGGTCAGGCCTGGGCACTGTCGCATTTGCTGCGCGCCATTGAAGTCGATTTCGCCGATGTGCTGGCGAAGAAGAACGCCACGGTCAGCGTGCGCCAGATCATTCGTGAGCTGGAGGCGTCCCAGGAAACAGTCTGGAGCCCGATGATCCTCAACGGCAGCGGTTTCGGGATTTTGGCCAACCACTCGCTGGTCATGGCCAACTACATCTCGCGGGCCAACGCGGCAGTTATCGATTTGCGTCAATTGCTCAATCAGGGCTGAGTCATGGTTGATAACCTGAATGAGGCTGCGCACCGCGCGGCCTCGGACGCCGAACAGATCGCCTGGGTCGACGAGCAGGACACCCTGCTCGGTTCGCTGGTGCGCTCGGACTTACGCTTGCGCGGGCTGATCGGGCGTGGCACTTACATCATGCTGTTCAACTCGGCCGGCGAACTGTGCGTGCATCAGCGCACGTTCAGCAAAGCCATCTATCCGGGGTTCTGGGATGTGGCGGCGGGCGGCATGGTGCTGGCGACTGAAACCTACGCCGAATCGGCGGCCCGTGAACTGGAAGAAGAGTTGGGCGTCAGTGGGGTCGAGCTGACCGCCCATGATCATTTTTTCTTTGAGGACACCGGCAACCGCCTGTGGTGTTCGGCGTTTTCGGCAGTCTGGGACGGGCCATTGATCCTGCAGCCGGAAGAAGTGCTTCAAGCCCGCTTTATTCCTGTCGAACAGGTGATGCAGGAAATCACGCAGAAGCCTTACTGCCCGGACTCTTTGGCGGCGTTGAAGCGCTATCTGCGCGCGCGCGGGGGTGACGCTCTGAAGGGCGTCGCAAAAGATCTATAAAATGGCGCCGATTGGCTCTTAGCAAGTGCGCTTTTTGCCGTTACACTGCGCGACCTTTTCAAGCTGAACCGGCACTCCTTTTTTGTAAGGGCGTCCGGTCCAGTAGCGCTGCCCCTGCCTGAGTGGGGCTTCGCGGTCGATAGCACTTGCCAAAGTTGCTGCGACCAGTCTTTGTCCTCCCAAGAGGATTGCCGGTGGCCAAAAAAGCCGCATCCTTCGCCGCCCTTGGTGGCCTGGTATTTTCCACCGACGCAGGTCGACATTGCCCGGACTGTAGCCAGCCGGTGGCAGCCTGCATCTGCAAACAAACCGTTATCCCGGCCGGCGACGGCATCGCGCGCGTGCGCCGCGAAAGCAAGGGCCGGGGCGGCAAGACGGTGACCACCATCAGCGGCGTGCCGCTGGCTGAAGACGCGCTCAAGGAGCTTGCCACGACGTTGAAGAAACGTTGCGGCACCGGTGGTGCGTTGAAGGACGGGATCATCGAGATCCAGGGCGATCATGTCGAGCTACTCTTGGCAGAGCTGATCAAACACGGTTTCAAAGCGAAGAAATCCGGCGGCTAGCAGCCTCTGTGAAAACCACCCCGACTTGATGCAGTCCTGATCGATTCAGGTTGAACGTCGTCTCCATGGTTTTCACAGAGCCTGTTCTGACCGGTTTCTAAACTCAGCGCTGCAAGTGTGGTCTATCCCGCTTGCAGGCTAATCGTCATTTTTTCACTTTAGACTGCGCCAGCCCTCAACCCGGGTGGCGCTCTTTGACTTCTTTATAGGGGACTTCGATGTCCGTACGACGCACACGCAAAGACGATGGCAGCCAATGGACAGTTGCGGACAGCCGCAGTGTTTACGGGATTCGCCATTGGGGGGCCGGGTATTTCGCGATCAGTGACGCCGGTCGCGTAGAAGTTCGTCCGAACGGCCCGAGCAGCGCACCTATCGATCTGTTCGAACAAGTCGCACAGCTGCGCAAAAGCGGCCTGTCCTTGCCACTGCTGGTGCGCTTCCCGGACATCCTGCAGGACCGTGTCCGTCAGCTGACCGGCGCCTTCGACGCGAATATCGAGCGTCTGGAATACCAGAGCAAGTACACCGCGCTGTACCCGATCAAGGTTAACCAGCAGGAAGCGGTGATCGAGAACATCATCGCCACCCAGAACGTCTCCATCGGCCTGGAAGCCGGTTCCAAGCCGGAACTGCTGGCCGTGCTGGCCCTGGCGCCAAAGGGCGGCACCATCGTCTGCAACGGTTACAAGGACCGTGAGTTCATCCGCCTGGCACTTATGGGCCAGAAGCTGGGCCACAACGTGTTCATCGTGATCGAGAAAGAATCCGAAGTCGGCCTGGTGATCGAAGAGGCTGCCTCGCTGAAGGTCAAGCCTCAAGTCGGCCTGCGGGTTCGCCTGTCGTCCCTGGCATCGAGCAAATGGGCTGACACGGGCGGCGAAAAATCCAAGTTCGGGCTGTCTGCTGCCCAGTTGCTGTCGGTAGTCGAGCGCTTCCGTGCGGCCGGTCTGGATCAGGGCATTCGTTTGCTGCACTTCCACATGGGCTCGCAGATCGCCAACCTGGCGGACTACCAGCACGGCTTCAAGGAAGCGATCCGTTACTACGGCGAATTGCGCAACCTTGGCCTGCCGGTGGATCACATCGACGTGGGTGGTGGTCTGGGCGTCGACTACGACGGTACCCACTCGCGCAACGCCAGCTCGATCAACTACGACATGGACGATTACGCCGGTGTCGTGGTCGGCATGCTCAAGGAATTCTGCGACGCGCAGAGCCTGCCGCATCCGAACATCTTCTCCGAGAGTGGGCGTTCGCTGACGGCTCACCACGCCATGCTGGTGGTACAGGTCACCGACGTCGAGAAACACAACGACGACGTGCCGATGATCGAGAACAAGGAAGAGCTGCCGGAAACCGTGCAATGGCTGGTCGACCTGCTCGGCCCGACCGATATCGAGATGGTCACCGAAACCTACTGGCGCGCGACTCACTACATGAGCGATGTGGCCACCCAGTACGCCGATGGCAAGCTGACCCTGGCCGAAAAAGCCCTGGCCGAGCAATGCTACTTCGCTGTCTGCCGTCGCCTGCACAACTCGTTGAAAGCCCGTCAGCGCTCGCACCGTCAGGTGCTCGACGAACTCAACGACAAGCTGGCCGACAAATACATCTGCAACTTCTCGGTATTCCAGAGCCTGCCGGACACCTGGGCCATCGGCCAGGTCCTGCCGATCCTGCCGCTGCACCGTCTTGATGAAGAGCCGATGCGCCGTGCCGTGCTGCAAGACCTGACCTGTGACTCCGACGGCAAGATCAAGCAATACGTCGACGAGCAGAGCATCGAAACCAGCCTGCCGGTACACGGGCTCAATGATGGCGAAGACTACCTGCTGGGGATTTTCCTGGTGGGTGCTTACCAGGAAATTCTCGGTGACATGCACAACCTGTTCGGAGACACCGACTCGGTAAACATCTACCAGAATGCCGACGGCAGCGTTTACCACGCCGGTATCGAAACCCACGACACCATCGAAGACATGCTGCGTTACGTGCATTTGTCGCCGGAAGAGCTGATGACGCACTACCGCGACAAAGTGGCCAGCGCTCGAATCAGTGCCACCGAGCGCACTCAGTACCTCGATGCCTTGCGCCTGGGTCTGACTCGTTCGTCTTACCTGTCTTCTTGAGGTAGCGAACCGCTGTGACCAGGTTGTCGGAAAATACTCCGCGTAGTGCGGAATTTTCGGAGGACCTGGCACGGCATTTCTTTATTTTTGTAGCGATTTGCCGCGTTGGCGCACTATCAACGCTGTGTGGTCTTCATTTCGCGTAGGTCATTTCCTAAGTTGTACTTCGGCACTCTACTCGGCCATGTCTCTCAGCGAGAATCCCCGGCCGTCCCTCCTGTAGAGAAACGCCGATGTTCGATCCCGTCAACGAGCCGTCATTTCGTCTGGAGATAGCGGGTCAGCCCCAACCCTTTGTTGTTGTCGCCTTTACCGGCTGCGAGTCCATCAGCCAACCCTTTGCTTTCCAGCTGGATCTGCAGTTCGATGAGCCGCGGCTGGACATGGCGAGCCTGATGTTTCGCTCGGCGTACCTGGGGTTTGGGGGCGCGGGCACCGGTATCCACGGACAGATTCATGACCTTGCCCCGCTTCATGACGACACGGTGCCGGCGCTCTGGCGTCTGTGCCTCGGGCCGAAGCTGGCCTGCCTGGCGCAACGCTGCAACCAGCGAATTTTCAGCGGACTGTCAGTCCCGCAGATTCTGGTGCAGGTACTGAAAGAACACGGTATAGACGAAAAAAACTGTCGATTCGAACTCCGGAACGACTACCCCGTGCGGGAATTTTGCACCCAGTACCGTGAGTCGGACTTGGCGTTTCTTCAGCGCCTGTGCGAGCAAGAGCGGATTCACTACCACTTTCAGCACCGCAAGCACGGTCATTACCTGATTTTTGCCGACACTCGGCGCAGTTCGTCTCCAGGTGCCGGCACACCCTTTGATACCCAAGGCACGACACCCGCCGTCAGGCGTTTCACGGTTCATGCTCATGCCGATGGGGCACGTCACGATGGATTGCCGAAACCTGTTGCAGAAGGCGAAACGGACCTGCCGAACCTGCGTAGCGGCATGCTGATGCCGCTGTCGGGCCATCCGTTTGCCGACTGGAATCACCTGTGGTTGCTGACCCAGGTCGAGCATTCGGGCAGTCAGGCGCAGTTGCCGTACTACCGCAACCGCATTGATGCGATTCCCTGGGAGGCGCCGTTCGTAGCGTTTCGTCCAAGCGAGAAGCCTCAGATGAACAGCCTGCAACGTGGCTGGGTGGTCAATGTCGACGAACCTCGCAGCGACGCGGCCCAACGCATCGCCGTGCAGTTCGATTGGCTTTATCAGGGCGAGGGTGCACGGCCCAGCCATTGTTGGCTGCCGGTCTCGCCCCAGCTGTCTGCAGAGTCGGTTGCCGGTTTGACGGCGGGGGTTGAGGTCTGTGTGAGCTTTATCGAGGGCGACCCGGACCAGCCATTGATCACCGGCATATTTCAGGGGGCGCCGTTGAATGTCGACGGCGTGTTGCCTGTCGAAACCTCCCCGCCTTCAATGGCCGGGGAGGCGCTCCCGGCACGGGAGGAATTGCCGCCCGATGATCGCCATGACTTGTTGGCATTGGTTCAGAGCAGTCAGCCCTTGGTATTGCTGTGTTTGATACCCGGCGGGGGGAGTTTCATGCATTGCCGGCAAGCGATCTGCACCTGCCGCACAGTGGCAGGGCTTGGCCAAAGTGGTGCGGCATGATCGCTGCCCGGTCGGCTCAATGGCTTTTGCTGGATGTACCAGGTTCGCCGCAGGCAGGGTGGAGCCTGCAGCAGCGGTTTGCCGACGTACCGTGTTATGCGTTGTTCGAGAGCACCGACCTGCATGCATTGCGCGACCAGGGGCCGCAGTTGATCGAACTGTCGGCGCAATCGCCGCTGATGCAATGTTGCCACGACGAGCCAGCGGACTGGCCGGGGTTGCTGCTGGTCAGCTCTGCATCCCCGGAGCAATTGCTCGGGCACCTTCGACGTATGCTCACGGTCACGTTCGGGCTTCATTACAAAGGCTTGCTCAGCTACTACAACCCCTTTATCGCCAGTTACTTTTTTGATGCCAGTGATGCCCGCGAGTTGAGTCGCTGGCTGGGGCCGATCGATAAACTGTACTGGCACGGTGGAACCTGGGAGGACCGGGCGATCGGCAGTCTGGGTTGGTTGCATTTGGTCAATCCGCGATTGGCCGTCAGTGAACTGGCCATCGAAGACAGCCTCAGCCTTCGCCAGCAGAACAAGTTGCAAACCTGCCTGCTGGAGCGCCATGCGTGGCACTGGAGTCGCTCGACGGGCCACGACTTTGGCACGATCTGGTCTTTTGTGCAGGAAGGACTCGAACAGGGCTTCAGCGAGCAGACGGTGCTCGATGGCTGGTTACGATTACGTTTGCAATACCCGTCAGCCACACCCGAAGAACACCTGCCGGGGCGCACTCAGCAAGAGCGGCTCGACAGCTTGCGCAACCGCTGGCAGAGCCATCGTTCCTGAACTCACCGCACTCTGCAGGCCAAATCACGATGAAGAACTGCACTCGTAGCAGCTGCCGAGAGCTGGAACTGCACGCTGTTCAGACGGTGAACCAGCCATCATTCTTGCGCAGGTTCCAGGCGAATGCCCCAAGCATCAGGCTGCGCAGCACCATGAACAGCAGGAAGGTCAGCCATAGTCCGTGGTTGCCGAACCCTTGCAGTGCCCAGGCAAATGGCAGCAATAGCAGCACCGTCAGCAGCATGCCGTTGCGCATTTCCCGGGCACGGGTGGCGCCGATGAACAGGCCGTCGAGCAAGTAGCTCCAGACGGCGATCAGTGGCAGTGCGGCGAGGTACGGCAAGTAGACGAACGCAGTGTCGCGCACGCTCTGGATGTTGGTCTGCATCTCTATGAACAAATGCCCGGCGCAGAAGAACAGCAGCGCAAAACCCAGGCTGGCAATCAATGACCAGCCGCAGGCAACCACCAAGGACCGACGCAAAGCCTGACGGTCATGGGCACCGATGGCATGGCCGCACAGAGCCTCCACCGCGTGGGCCAGGCCATCCAGGGCATGGGCGGTCAACAGCAAGCCATTGAGCAATAATGCATTGGCCGCCACCGTCGCATCGCCGAGCCGTGCGCCTTGCACGGTCACCATGAAGAACACCGATTGCAGCGCCAGACTGCGAATGAAAATGTCCCGGTTGACCGCCAGCAGCGGCCGCCAGCTCTGCCACAGCGCCAGTGCTGCCCAGGCGATATGCCCGGGGTAGGCGCGCAGGGCGTTACGGGTCATGGCCAGGCCGAGCAGGGCGCCGGTCCATTCGGCGATCACTGAAGCACGGGCCGCCCCGACAACGCCCCATTGCAGACCCAAGACGAACCACAGGTTCAGAGCGATGTTCACCAGGTTGGTGGTCAGCAGAATCGCCAGCGGTGCGCGGACGTTCTGGGTGCCGAGGAACCAGCCGACCAGTGCATAACTGGCCAGCGCTGCCGGTAAGCCAAACAACCGGGTGTGGAAGAACTCGCGGGTCAGTTGATCGAGCTCGGCAGAGGGCTGCATGAAGTGCAACGCCACGCCACTGAGCGGTACACCCAGCATCCCGAGCAGCAGCGCCAGCCCCATCGCCAATAGCAAGCCTTGCAGCAGGATCTGCCGCAGCGCCGCGCCGTCACCGCGCCCGGCTGCCTGCGCTGCAAACCCGGTCGAGCCCATGCGCAGAAACCCCATGGCCCAGGCCAGAAAGGTGTACAGGCTGGCGCCCACCGCGACAGCACCGAGCTGATGTGCGTGGGGCAGGTGGCCGACCACCGTGCTGTCGACCAGCGCCACCAGCGGCACGGAAATGTTCGAAAGAATCATCGGCGCGGCAAGTGCCCAGACGCGGCGATGGGTCGCACGATCGCGCCAGTCGGTGATCAACGTAGACATTCAGGCTCCTTTCGAGAGCGGGCATTGTAGCGGCAGATCCCGGCGTCGTTGGGCGCTTGTTGTGGGGCGTCGGTCAATCTGCCCCACATGGAATCTCGGTGTTAGTGAACCACCCAGCTCAACACCCACAACCCCAGCACCAGCCAGATAATCCCTGCGATGATCGACGCACGCATGAACGCGCGGACCGCCGAGTACAGCAGCATCAAGCCGATGATCAGCACGAGAATGCTGATCATCGAGGGCTCCATGCCCAGTGCTCGTGACAGCCCGTCGACAAAATTGCCGCTGGCGTGAGTCAAGGCACTGAACAACCCACTGAGCGTATCGACGATGAACCGGATGACCGAACCCAGCGCCTGGCCAAGCCATTCGAAAAAGCTATCTACCTGCATGTGTACGTCCTGATGAAAGAGTGGGTGCCGGCGCTGAGCGCTTTGGCCATTGTCAGGGCTGGCGAGCACCCTTGAAGCATAGAGGTTTGGTGGTTTGAATTTGCGAATAGTAACTGAACGTCTGCACCCACTGGGCAAGCTTCTGCGTTCTGTACTGGCTAGAGTCAGAATCGGGCTTTTAGTCCCTCCCACCCCTTCAAGTCTAAACACACACGCGGGTTTGCTCGTGAACTGTCACGAAACGACAGCAGTGTTCGGCGCTTGCCTTCATCCGCCATCCGCCCGAAGCTATACGCCTTCAGGAGAGCCCGATGAACCTTGTTGAACTGACCGAACGCCTGCACTGCATCCGTGACCGCAACGACTGGCGGCAATTTCACAGCCCGAAGAACCTGGCCATGGCCGCCAGTGTCGAAATGGCCGAGCTGGTGGAAATTTTCCAATGGTTGAGCGAAGACCAGTCGCGCCAGTTGCCAGCGGACAAACTCGCGCATGCCGGTCAGGAAGTCGGCGATATCGTGCTTTATCTACTGCTGCTGTGCAGCGAGCTGGGGTTGGACATGGAACAGGTAGTACGCAGCAAGCTGGCTGACAGCGAACGGCGGTTCAGCTGATGAGCGACCGTCATTTCGATCAGCTGGCGACCCGTTTCGCCGAAAAAATCTACGGCGGTGCCAAAGGCGCGATCCGTCTGGCGGTGCTGCAGGCCGACCTGGCCGAAACCCTGCCGGATCGCCCGTTGCGGGTGCTGGATATCGGCGCAGGTCTCGGACACATGTCGTTATGGCTGGCCCAGCGCGGCCATCAAGTGACATTGGCCGAGCCTGCCGAACCGATGCTCGAAGGCGCCCGCCAGCGCTTCGCCGAGGCCGGGCAAGCGGCGACGTTTATCCAGGCTCCGTGGCAAGAGCTGCTCGGTCAACTCACCGAGCCTTATGACCTGGTGCTGTGCCACGCGGTGCTGGAGTGGTTGGCCGAACCCCACGCGATTCTGCCGGTGCTGCATCAACTGACGACCAAAGACGGCTGGCTGTCGCTGGCGTTCTATAACCGCGATGCGCTGATTTACCGCAACTTGCTCAAGGGTCATTTCCGCAAGATGCGCAAGAACGATATGGCCGGCGAGAAGCAGAGCCTGACCCCGCAGATGCCTCTGGATCCGCGAGAGCTGGCGACGCAACTGGAAGGTTTGTGGCAGGTCGAAACCCAAAGCGGAGTGCGGGTTTTTCATGACTACATGCCGGTAGAGTTTCAGGCCCGTGCCGAACTGATCGACTTGCTGGAAATGGAGCTGGCCCACCGCCGTCACCCGAGCTTTGCGGGGCTGGGGCGTTACCTGCACTGGATCTGTCGCCCGGTCTGAACCGTGGTTTGTGTGGAGAGCATCATGAAACGCCGTTTGGGATTGATCATGTTGTGTCTGGGGCTCGGTGCCTGTCAGGGCAGCAATCCATATGTCGCCAGCTCCAACCCGCTGCCGCCAGCCCCGCCGCACGCTGCCAACACCTTTGATCGCAGCGCCTATCCAGCGGCGCCGCGTGATTACAGCCGTTACCAAAGCTGGGCCTGGCTCAACGGCCGGTTGCCCAACGGTTCGGTCTTGGCCGACTCGGCGCAGATTGCCGAAGCGGTGAGCAATGCGCTGGATCAACGGGGTTTGCGTCCGCTGCACGACAATCGTCCGGCGGACCTGTGGGTCAGCGCCGACCTGCATCAGGAAACCCGCCTGAAGCAGGTCCAGGAGGATTACGGTTATGGCGGCTACGGCGGTTATAACCGTTATGGCAATGGCTACGGGATGTACAACACGGTGCCGATCGTTCGTACCTATCAGGTGCAAGTGCTGGTGATCCGGGTGGATTTGTTCGACGCCAGCACCGGGCAACCGGTCTGGAGTGCCAGCGCTGAAGCGGGCCTTCAGGGCAACGAAATAGAGCGTGGCGATGCGTTACGAACCGCTGTGGAAAAGGCGGTAGCGGCGTATCCTCCTAGTTAGGTTCCCTGCTTAGGACCGGAGAAAAATCATGTCCCGCCGTCTCTCATTACTGGCTTGCGCCGTGCTGCTCGGCGCCTGCCAAACGACACAGGTCAATCACGATTTTGATGCCAGCCGCGACTTCGCCGCCTATCGCAGTTGGGCCTGGAAAGAGCCCTCCGTGCAATACCGTCCCGACGATCCGCGGATCAAGAGCGACCTTACCGAACAACGGATTCGCCAGGCGGTTGCCGATCAACTCGACCAGCGTGGTCTGCGCCCGGCCGCTGCCGGTGCCAAGGCTGACGTCAATGTACGGACCTACCTGATCGTCGAGGATCGCCAGCAGCAAATCACCACCAACTATGGCGGTGGTTGGGGTGGCCCCTGGAACGGCTACTGGGGCGCACCGATGTACAACGAAACCCGCAACGTCTCCTACAAGGTCGCCACGCTTCAGATCGACCTGCTCGATGGCAAGGATGGCAAGCTGGTCTGGCGTGGCAGTGATGAGCAATTGCTCAGCAGATCGCCGCAGCCCGCCGACCGCAGCGCCGCGATTCGCGCGACGGTAGGGCGGATATTGAGCAACTACCCGCCGAAATAAATGCGGGAATATGACTGGCCGACCTTTCAAGGAGCTGCCCTCACCACCGGAGGTAGCGCTCGGCAGTGCGCCGGCAAAGGAGTGCTCGATGTCTCCCCGTTTGCGGTTTCGCAGCCCCGCCGGGCAACGTGGTGCTATTGGATTGCTCGCGCACTGGCCTGGATCCGCTAGTCGTGCGGCTCGACTAGCGCTATGTACATAGTAGGAAAGTAGGTCTACTTTCAATTCAGGCCTGTACAGCTCGCCGCTGTCGGTACAGGAAGTGACAGTCTTCGGACAGGGCATGGAGGCGCACGTGAACAAGCCTACCTCTGCGGTAAAAGTGCTGGTGGTCGATGATCAACCGCAGATCGTGGAAGAGCTTTGCGAGTTTCTTGAAAGCAGCGGTTACCGTTGCGTCCCTTGTGAGTCCAGCCAGCAAGCCATCGCGCGCTTTCGTGAAGATGTCGACATCGGCCTGGTCCTCTGTGATTTGCACATGCCCGGGCTCGACGGTATTCAACTGGTTCAGGAGCTGCAACGCATCGCCGGCAAGCACCGGGCATTTGAAGCCATCATGCTCACCGGTCGTGCCGACAAACAGGATGTGATCAAGGCTTTGCGCACCGGGATCGCTGACTACTACCAGAAACCGATTGATCTGGATGAGCTGCTGGAAGGGTTGAGGCGTCAGGAAGTCGCGCTTCACGAACGGCAAAAAAGTGTGGAGTTGGGGCACTTGAATCAGAAGCTGCGAGACCTTTCCGAATCGATCGATGACCTTTATCAGGACCTTGATAAAGTTCGTCGTGCTCCGCTTGTGCCGTCGGGTGGGGAGGTTGATCGGGAGCATATGCCGGCGATCTTTGATCAGCTGTCGCCTCGTCAGCTCGATGTTGCGCGGTTGGTGGGCAAGGGGCAGACCAATTACCAGATTGCCTGTGAGTTGGGGATTACCGAGAACACGGTGAAGTTGTATGTGTCGCAGGTGTTGCGGTTGACGCATATGCATAATCGGACGCAGTTGGCGTTGGCTTTGTCGCCGGGGAGTTCTGGGGGGCGGGGGCGGGTTACGGCGCACTAGGCTCTGGTGTACATATCCGTTGCTGCGGTAACGGCCGCTTAGGGTTCCGCTCTTACAGCGTGTCACTTTTGCAGACGCCCAAAAGTAACCAAAACGCTTCGCCCCAAGCGTACGGCACCTCGCCTAGGCTCGGCGTTCCCTCGCTCCGGTGTCCATCAGGGGGCATCGCCTACGGTCTGCTTCGCGACGACCTCCTCTCGATGTGTCCGGCTGCGCCGTACGGCGCTACGCGCCCACCCCCTGATGAACACCTCCACTCGGCCTGCCGAAGGGGCGGGTGGATCAAGATCAACGGCAACAGCACGGCGGCCTGACAGCCGGCCTGAGTGGTTGGGGTGTGTAGGACTTGAGATCGTTCCACTCCGCGTGGGAATGCCGCCAGGGACGCTCCGCGAGCCGACGCAGAGCGTGGGGACGATCACTTATCTGTAGGAGCAAGGCTTGCCCGCGATGACGGTGTCGTAGGCAGCGTAGAAACATCTGACAAGTCTTTAGGGTTGCCGCTCGGAAGCGCCACCTCTAGCCTTCAAGCGTCGCTGCCAATTCAGCGTCCGGGCGTCGCGGCCCGAATAACTTGGTATATCCATTTCATATTCGGAGTACCGACATGACTACATCCATCCCCAATCCCCCCGAACACGACGACGTTTCCCCCTATGACTCTCCCGACTCAAAAAAGCTCCACGACGCTGCCCATCGAGCCCTCGATCATTACCTGAAACCGACCCTTGTGAAGCTGCGTTTCAGCGATCTGCATTCGGATCGGTTGTTTGCGGTCAACCCGGGTATCGACAATGAAAGCCTGCTGGCGAACGCTTCGGAAGACCTGGCTTCGGTCAAGGCCATGGCCGCTGATCTGGCGTTCGAGATCGAAGGGTCTCGACGCAATGTGGCGTTGGGTATTTGCAGGATGATCGACGGGATCCGGCTGCTGGTGGATCGAGCACTGGACAATCTGGACCCTGAAGAACCGGCGGAGTATGTCGTCAAACCTTGAGTGCTTCCTCGAAGGGCATCTGATGACATGGGCTACCAGCCGTTTCATCAGATGCCCTTCAAGACCCAAACGCCCGGCCAATAGCAGTGAAACCCGGGCCGGCCAAAACGATCAGCAAGGCGGGAAACAAAAACAGCATCATCACCACGGACATCTCTTCCACCACCTCGCTGACGCAGCGTCGGCCATCGGGCAGGCGCGTCAGTTGGATCACCACGTCGAGTGCCGCGCAAATCATCTGTCGTAGTGTGCGTTCGGCGATCTGACGTCCGGTCAGGCCCACCAAAGTCTCCAGGCGCAACAGTGCGTCCTGAGCATTGTTGGCGTGGACAGTGCTCATCGAGCCGTCGTGACCGGTGTTCATGGCGGTCAGTACATGGACAATGTCAGCGGCCTGTTGCGTTTGCAGGTTCTGGACCTGTTCCACAAACCTGTCTATCACGTGCGTCTGCTGGAAACCCTGGACAATCTTTTTCCTAAGCCGAGGATTCACAGGGTCAGTCCTTGAGCGTTCGTGTTTTTCCCCGATGCAAAAATTGACGTCATGCATTTGGCATTTTTTGGTGGTGTCTAAATGATGGCACCTGTATATTGCCCGCGCCTGAACCAGCCCCCGCTGGTTGGCCGGTATGGATGCCTGAAAGAAGCTGGGCGCGCCTGCTGAAAAACGCGTCTTCTATAGGCTTCTGAAGGGAATCTGCATTGAACACCTCTTGCCTGCGCCGCTCGTTGTTGGCGCTTTCCGTGGCTGCCGCCGCGATTCACACCCCTGCCATTGCCGCACCTTTGAACCTGATCAACGACGGCTCGATCAAGGTCTATGGTGACGGTGCTTTTGGCATCAAGGATCAGGGCAGCGTTGTCACCAACAACGTCCTGAATTCGGGCGATATCGCTGTCAGCGGAATGAACGCGACCGGGATGGCACTGATCGGTACCCGCATCGGTAACGTTGTGATCAACCAAGGCACGATCACGGCCACGGGTGCCAACGCTGAAGCGTTGCGACTGGATGGCGCTTCGTTCGCGCTTACGTCCAGAGACACCTTCTCGAGCATTAACAACACTGGCCTTATCTCCGGCGAAAGGTTTGGCATCCATATCCGTAACCAGGTGGATACCTATCCTCTCCTGTCGATCAGCCAATCCCGTGGCTCGATCGAAGGCGGCGATGCAGCCATTCAGGTCGACGACGGAAACGCCTATTTCTACTGGAATGGCGGTAACGTCAAAGGCAATCTGATGGGCCTTTCCGGCGTGAAGATCAATGGTGATGTGAACTTCGACGGTTCGACCATCAAGGCTGGCTACATCACGGTGGAAAAGGGCGAGCTGACGCTACAGCAGGCCCACACCACGATCATCGGCGAATTCGACATGGAAGAGCCGAGTTCGGTGCTGCATATGTTCCTGGGCAACGACACCAACCCCAATCTTCCGGTGCTCAAAGTCACCGGCCTGGCAGACATCGGCCCAGGTGCTCGTCTTGAGTTGAAGGCGCGCTCCGAAGACTTCCGTACGGCTAATGGCGGTACCCGTTATACCTTGATCAGCTCCGGTAAGCTGGAAGGCGGCGAAAACCTGACGGTTTCGTCTTCTTCGGCGTTGCTGGAAGTGAAGAGCTACGGTGTCGAGGGCAACGACGTGAAGGCATTGGTCGATGCCAAGGGTGATGCCGTCGTGGGGCAAAACGTTCTGAATGCCGGTGGTTCCTCGAACGCCGCCAGCGCGGCAGCGCGTGTCTCGAATGGCTTGATGACCAAGCTGGATGAGCACGATCCAGTGTTCCAGGCCTTCGCCAACGCCAGCAGCGACGCCGAACTGGCCAAACTGGCTGAAAAGCTCACTCCTGACGTCAGCGGCGGTGCGACCCAAGCTGCCGTCAGCGGACAGTCGTTGATCAACAGTGTGATCAACGCGCGCTCCAGCAGTGCCCGCAGCGGTTTGTCCTCGGGTGATGTGTTGGCCGAAAAAGGCGTGTGGCTGCAAGCCTTGAACAGTGATGCCGATCAAGGTTCGCGCGGCGGTGTCGCTGGTTATAGCGCCAACAGCCAGGGTATCGCCGTGGGCGCTGACGGTCAGTTGAATGCCGACACCACGCTGGGTATCGCTTACAGCTACCTGAACAGCAACGTGACGTCCGACGCCGGGAGCAAGACCGATGTAATCGGTAACGCGCTGACGCTGTACGGCAACTGGACTCACGACAATTTCTTTGTCGACACCTCGCTGACCTATGGCTGGAACACCAACGAGTCCAAACGCTACATCGCCGGCACCCGTGCCAAGGGCGATTACGACAGTGATATCTTCGGCGTGAACGCGTTGGCCGGTTACACCTTGCGCTTCAATCAGCAGGTAGTGCTGGAGCCGCAGATCGGTGCGCGCTATGCCAACGTAGCGATCGATGCGTACCGCGAGAAGGGCAGTTCGGCCGCGTTGAGTGTCGGCAGCCAGCGTTATGAAGTGGGTGAAATGGGCCTCGGTGCACGCCTGGCCGCCGCCTTCGATGTCGGCGCCGGCAGCCTCCAACCCGAAGCCAAGGCCATGGCGTGGCACGACTTCATCGGTGATCAGGCTAACGCGACCTCGACCTTTGTGCTCGGCGGCACACCGTTCACCACCAGCGGTGCGAAACCTGCGCGTGACAGTTATGAACTGGGTCTGGGCGCCACCTACCGGATCGGTGCCTGGAGCGTGGGCGGTTCGTATGATTACCTGACCAAAGCCGACTTCAATGCAGACACCTTCACCGCCAAGGTTCGCTACGACTTCTGATTGATTGGCTGTAACCCAAGCGACCCGCCATGAGGGGGTCGTTTTGTTTGTGGCGGTAGTGGCTAAGGCGCGGCGTATACTGCGCGCCTCATTTACTCAGTGGAGAACAGCATGCCGGCCCCTGTCTGGTGGTTGCTTTGCCTGCCTTTTGTCGCGGGTGCGTTTTTGCCCTTGCAGGCCGGTATCAATGGCCAGTTGGCCAAACAGGTGTCGAGCGTACTGGCCGCTGCGTTGATTTCGTTTTTTGTCGGCACCGTGGCGTTGTTGCTGCTGGTCCTGATCCAGCGCGAAACCCCGGCATTGGAGACACTCAAAAGCCTGACCTGGTGGCACTGGAGCGGTGGTCTGCTCGGCGCATTTTTTATTACCACGGCGGCTTTCGCGGGGCCGCGCATCGGCGCCATGCTGTTCATGGCGCTGGTGCTGGCCGGGCAACTGGGGATGGCGATGACCCTGGATCATTTCGGCTGGGCCGGGTTTCGCGAAGCACCCGTCAGCGCCGGCAAAATTGCCGGGCTGGTGTTGATTATGGCGGGTGTGTTCTTTATCAGGCGCGGCTGATTCGGCGCGGCTGAGCCGTCTCAGGCAAGCGGTCGCCAGGTGCCGGACATGTGTTCCAGATCCCCGGCGCCGATCACCTTGAAGTCACCGCTTGAGCCGGCAACGCTGGCCAGCAAGGAGACCTCACTGGGCAAGCGCACCGGCTTCTTGAACTGCACGGCAATCTCGATATTCGAGGTCGGCAGATGCCCGCTCAGGGCAGCGAGGGTGCGCGCCTTGATCCACAATCCGTGGGCGATGGCCCGGGGGAAACCGAAGAGTCTGGCGCTGAGAGCGCTCAGGTGAATCGGGTTGTAGTCACCGGAAACCCTGGCGTAGCGTCGGCCAATCTCACTGGGCGCCCACCAGCGGGTGACCTCGTTCATGGTCAGAGCAGAATCCGTCGACGGCTCGATTGCTTCGCCGGGAAGCTTCACGCCTTTGCAGAGCATCTGGCTTTCGGCTTCCCAGAGCGGCCCGAGTGCGTCGTCAATCGTGGTGATCAACTCAAACACCGCGCCCTTGGCGTGGGGTTGCAGGTTCTGCACCCGCACGCTTACCCGTACTCGATCGACTGCGCCCAAGGGACGCAGAATGCGGATGCGATTGGCCAGGTGAACCAGCCCCAGCAGTGGAAACGGAAACGTCCTGGCAGTGAGCAATTGCATCTGCAAGGCGAACGCCAGCATATGAGGATAGGTCGGTGGTAACAGGCCGTCATCGGTAAACCCGCACACCCTGCGATAGGTTGCCAAACGCTTGAGGTCAACGTTGACCCAGCAACGAAAGCCATCCTCGGGCAGGGTGGTGCCGGTGATCTTGCGCCGCGTCGCTGCCCGCCAATACAACTCGGGCATGTACGGTGTTCTGCTTTGCGAATGCCAATCCGTTGTCATGTTCAGGCCCCTAATACACTTTGCCCACACACCCGCAGCGCTTGCCCGCTGACCGCGCCGCTGCCGGGTTGGGCAAGCCAGGCCACGGCTTCAGCAACGTCTTGCGGCAGTCCGCCTTGGCCCAGTGAACTCATGCGTCGCCCCGCCTCACGCAAGGTAAATGGAATCTGCGCGGTCATTCGGGTTTCGATAAAGCCTGGGGCGACGGCGTTGATGCTGATTCCGCGCGCTGCCAACAGTGGCGCCCAGGCCTGTGCCAGACCGATCAGCCCGGCCTTGCTCGCGGCGTAATTGGCTTGCCCGCGATTGCCGGCGATGCCACTGATCGACGCCAGCAGAATCACCCGAGCGTTATCGTGCAGGGCGCCGCTGTCGAGCAGCGCTTTGGTCAATACTTGCGGTGCATTCAGGTTCACTGCAAGCACCGCATCCCAGAATTCCGGCGTCATGTTGGCCAGGGTTTTATCGCGGGTGATGCCGGCGTTATGGACCACAATGTCGATGCCGTTCGGCAATTGCTCGATCAATTGCGCGGCGGCGTCTTCGGCGCAAATGTCGAGGGCGATGCTGTGGCCGCCGAGGCGGGCGGCGAGGGCATCGAGATCGGTCTTGGCCGGTGGCACGTCGAGCAGCACCACCTGCGCACCATCGCGGGCCAGGGTTTCGGCGATCGATGCGCCGATCCCGCGAGCCGCGCCCGTGACCAGCGCCGTGCGTCCCGCCAACGGGCGAGTCCAGTCCTGGACCTGAGTGTCGCAAGCGTTCAGCCGCACCACCTGTCCCGAGACATAAGCACTCTTTGGCGAGAGGAAAAACCGCAGCGCCCCTTCGAGTTGGCCTTCAGCCCCGGCCCCGACATACAGCAACTGCAAGGTGCCGCCATTGCGCAACTCTTTGGCCAGCGAGCGACTGAAGCCTTCGAGTGCACGTTGGGCACTGGCGGCGAACGGGTCGCTCAAGGTCTCCGGTGCCCGTCCGAAAATCACCAGATGGGCGCTGTGCTCGAGGTTTTTCATCAGCGGTTGAAAGAATTCACGCAGCTGTTTGAGCTGCCCGGTCTGCATCAGGTCACTGGCATCGAACACCACGGCCTTGAGCTTGGGACCGTAGCTGTAAATCTGCTCGGTGAGTTTGTTGGCAAACGCGCTGACGTTCTGCGTCAACGGGCCGCCACCGATCAACAGCGCGCCATTGACGGGCCGTAGGCGACCGGCCTCCCAGCGTTCCAGACGAACCGGCGACGGCAGGCCAAGGGCCCCGACCAAGCGGTGGCCGAGGGCCGAATTGGCGAAGTCGATATAGCGGTCAGACATGGAAGGCTCTCCGGCAGTGGGGGTTCAAGGTGTGGACCATGAATTGCGATCAGTCGTTCGACCCACGAGATAAGGCCTACGCTTGTGGGTTATGCCTTTCACAGAATAGGAGCTTTTCATGACTCAGCTGCGCCGCGTTGCGATCATCGGCGGTAATCGCATTCCTTTTGCTCGCTCCAACGGGCCGTATGCCACTGCCAGTAATCAGTCAATGCTGACGGCGGCGCTCGAAGGCTTGATCGAACGCTACAACCTGCATGGCCTGCGCATGGGCGAAGTGGTGGCGGGGGCGGTGCTCAAGCTATCCCGGGACCTCAATTTGACCCGTGAATGTGTTCTCGGCTCGCGACTGTCACCGACCACCCCGGCCTACGACATTCAGCAGGCCTGCGGCACCGGGCTGGAAGCAGCGTTGCTGGTGGCGAACAAGATTGCCCTGGGGCAGATCGACTGCGGCATTGCCGGTGGTGTCGACACTACTTCGGATGCGCCGATCAGTGTCAGCGAAGGATTGCGCAAGATTTTGCTGCAAGCCAATCGTGCCAAGAACACCGGCGACAAGCTCAAGACTTTCCTGCAATTGCGTCCCCGGCATTTGATCCCCGAGTTTCCGCGTAACGGCGAGCCGCGCACAGGGCTATCGATGGGGCAGCATTGCGAGTTGATGGCGCAGACCTGGAACATCCCCCGTACCGAGCAGGATCAGTTGGCGCTGGAAAGCCACCAGAAAATGGCCGCGGCCTACGCCGAGGGCTGGCAGAACGATCTGATGACCCCATTCCTTGGCCTGACCCGCGACAACAACCTGCGCCCGGACGTGACGCTGGAAAAAATCGCGTCGTTGAAGCCGGCATTCGAAAAGAGCGACAAAGGCACGCTCACCGCCGGCAACTCGACACCGCTGACCGATGGCGCGTCGCTGGTGCTGCTCGGCAGTGAGGAGTGGGCGAAAGAGCGCGGCCTGCCGATCCTCGCTTACTGGCGCGACGGCGAAGCGGCAGCGGTGGATTTCGTTAACGGCGCCGAAGGATTGCTGATGGCGCCGGTCTACGCCGTGCCGCGTTTGCTGGCGCGCAACGGCCTGACCTTGCAGGACTTCGACTACTACGAAATCCACGAAGCCTTCGCCGCGCAAGTGCTCTGCACCTTGAAGGCCTGGGAAGACCCGGACTACTGCAAAACCCGGCTCGGCCTCGACGCCGCGCTAGGCTCGATCGACCGCAGCCGACTCAACGTCAAAGGCAGTTCACTGGCAGCCGGGCATCCGTTTGCCGCGACCGGTGGGCGCATTGTCGCCAACCTTGCCAAGCTGCTGGACGCCGCCGGGAAGGGCCGCGGGTTGATCTCGATCTGCGCTGCCGGAGGTCAAGGTGTGACGGCGATTATTGAGCGCTGAGAACAGCAGTGTTTTGTTGTTCGGCCAACACCCGATTGCGGTTGGCATAACGCTCGGCCATCACCGAGCAGACGATCAACTGCAGCGGGTGATAGATCATGATCGGCAACAGGATCAGACCGAGCCCCGGGTTGGCACCGAAGATCAGCGCGGCCATCGGTGCCCCGGCGGCCAGGGATTTTTTGCTGGCGCAGAACACTGCGGCGATCTCATCGGCGGGACTGAACTTCAGGGCGCGGGCGGTGCGGGTGGTCATCCACAGAATGATCGCCAGCAGCAAGGCACTGCCGACCAGTGCGCTGAGAATCACTGTATTGCCCTGTTGCTGCCACATGCCGGAGACCATCGAGTTGCAGAACGCCGCGTAAACCAGCAGCAGGATCACCAGTTTGTCGACGATGTTGGTGTAGCGCTTGTGTCGACTGAAAAACTTGCCGAACAGCGGCCGCAGCAACTGACCCAGTACCAGCGGCAGCAGCAACATGGCACAGAGATCGAGCAGGGTTGAACCCAGGTCGATACCGCCAGCACCGCTGCCCACCACCAGGCTCACCAGCAACGGCGTGAGGAAAATCCCCAGCACGCTGGACAGGCTGGCATTGAGAATCGCCGCCGGCACGTTGCCGCCGGCGCTGCCGGTCAAGGCCACGGAAGAGGAAATGGTCGAGGGCAGGGCGCACAGGTAGAGGAACCCGAGCATCAGCAGCGATGGAATGTGCGAGCCCAGCAGCTTGTCGCTGACCAGCCAGATCAGCGGGAACACCAGAAAGGTGAAGCCCTGGACCATCAAGTGCAGGCGCCAGTTTTTCAAACCGTGGCGGATCTGCTCGCTCGACAGGTTGACCCCGTGCAGGAAGAACACCAGGAACACGCCAATGTTGATCACCCACTCAGCATGCATCGCGCCCCCCGTTGCACCGAAGCGCGGGAAGACCCAGGACAGCAGCGTGGCGATCAGCATCCCGCACAGGAACCAGTCGGTGACCACGCGTTTGAGGTGTTTGAAGGCATGCATAACGGGCACCGAAGGCATTGTCAGAAGGGGTGACCTAGCCTAAGGTCAAGACTTCCGCCCGTCTTGCGACATAAGGCCAATCAATGCCGGCTAACGGACAAATTTCCCTCGAACGGACCATCCCGACCCTGACAGCGTTGCCGCGCCCGCTATATGCCCGTGCGGAAAGCCTCAGCGCCGGCTCGTGGACGCCACCTCATCGCCACGATTGGGTGCAGTTTTCCTACGCCATCAGTGGCGTGCTCGGCGTACACACCGCCGAGGGCAGTTTCTTTGCGCCGCCGCAGTGGGGGATCTGGATTCCGGCTGATCTGGAGCACCAGGTGGTGACTTCGATGCGTGCCGAAATGCGCAGTCTCTATGTGCGGCGCGAGGCGTGTGCCTGGGCGGACGAGCGTTGCCGGGTGCTGGAAGTCACGCCGCTGGCGCGTGAGCTGATCAAGAGTTTTTGCCTGCTGCCGGTGGACTATCCAGAGGGCGACAGCCGTGAAGCACGCTTGGTCGAGGTGCTGCTGGATCAGCTGGCGAGCCTGCCGGAAGTCGGTTTCTCTCTACCGTTGCCACGTCACCCGCGTTTGCTTGGGTTGTGCAACGAACTGATCGAAAGCCCTGAACAGAACGTGACGTTGCATGAATGGGCCGAACGATTGGGGACGTCGGAGAAAACCTTGATGCGCCTATTCCAGCGTGAAACCGGATTGAGTTTCCGCAGCTGGCGCCAGCGCATGCGGCTGTTGTCGTCATTGAGTTTGCTGGAAGACGGTAACAGCGTGACCACGGCGGCGCTGTCCAGCGGCTATGACTCGACCTCGGCGTTTATTGCGGCGTTTAAAGGATTGTTCGGGTTTACCCCGGGAGAGTTGTTCAGACAGTGAAGCCGCGGTGCGACCCTGTGGCGAGGGGGCTTGCCCCCGTTCGGCTGCGAAGCAGTCGCAAATCCAACCACTGCGGTGTGCCTGAAAAGATGCGGTCGCTGATTTCACGACCGCTTCGCGCTCGAACGGGGCGTTGCGGCGTTCCGACAAGCCCCCTCGCCACAAGTGTTCGGCTCTCTTATGTGCGGAACCGCCGAACCAACCCGTCCAGTTCATTCGACAACCCCGCCAGACTCTGGGAGTCGAGCCGTGCCGAGTTGGCCAGTTCGGCCACCAACTGCGCATCGCCATGGATCTGGCTGATGTGGCGGTTGATGTCTTCGGCGACCTGATGCTGTTCTTCGGCGGCGGTGGCGATCTGGGTGTTCATGTCGCGGATCACATCCACCGACTCGCGAATCTGCCCGAAACTGTTGCGCGCTTCGCCGATCCGGCTGACCGACTGTTGCGACACCTCGAGGCTGGCGTGCATTTGCTGGGTGACCTGACTGGTGCGCTTGGCCAGGTTGCCGAGCAGTCCGTCGATTTCCGCGGTGGAATCGGCCGTGCGTTTGGCCAGTGCGCGAACCTCATCAGCCACCACCGCAAAACCACGACCCTGCTCGCCAGCGCGAGCCGCTTCGATCGCGGCGTTCAGTGCCAGCAGGTTGGTTTGCTCGGCGATGGAGCGAATGGTGCCGAGGATTGACTGAATGTCATTGCTGTCGCGTTCCAGCTGCTGCATCGACTGCGCCGACTGTTCGATTTCCTGGCTCAGCTTGTCGACGCTGTTCACCGCGGCATCGATCTGTTGCTGACCCTCACGGGCCTGACGCTGGCCGCTGTCGGCCGACTCGGCGGCCTGGCTACAGGAGCGCGCGACTTCGTTGGCGGTGGCGACCATCTCGTGGAACGCCGTGGACACCATGTCCACCGCTTCACGTTGGCGCCCGGCGGCGTCAGCCATGTCGCTGGAGACCCGAGTCGCGCTTTGCGAGTTGGCAAGGATTTTGGTCGCAGCGCCGCCGATGTGCTGGATCAGGCTGCGAATCGCGGCGAGGAACTGGTTGAACCAGTTGGCCAGTTGCGCGGTTTCGTCGCTGCCACGGATCTGCAGGTTCTGGGTCAAGTCACCTTGACCTTGGGCGATGCCTTCCAGACCGCTGGCGACGCTGCGGATCGGCCGCACGATGAGGCTGGCGAAACTGGCGCCGACCACGGCGAAGAATACGGCCAGTACGGCGGCGATGATCGCGATCAGCCAAGTCAGCGCAGTGGCAGAGCTCATCACGTCGGTTTGCTTGATCAGGCCGATGAAGGTCCAGCCCAGTTGCTCCGACGGCCAGACGTTGGCCATGTAGCGCTCGCCGTTCAACTCGACTTCGACCAGACCTTTGCCAGCCTTGGCCAGTTGCGCGTAACCGTCGCCCAGGCTGCCCAGCGCTTTGAAGTTGTGCTCTGGCTGTTTCGGGTCGACCAGCACCGTGCCGTTGTTTTCCATCAGCATCAGGTAGCCGGTTTCACCGAGCTTGATCTGTTTGACGATCTCGGTGAGCTGCTTGAGCGTCACGTCGATGCTGACCACGCCGCCATTGGCGCCGAGCTTGTTGTCGAGGGTGCGCACGGTGCTGACGTAAGTCGCATCATCCTGAGCCCAGTAATAAGCCTCGGTGCGAAACGGTTTGCCCGGTTTGGCTTGCGCCGCCTTGTACCAGGGACGTTGGCGCGGGTCGTAATTGGCCAGTTTCGGGTCATCGGGCCAGGACACGTAACCCCCGGCACTGGTGCCGACGATGGCGTACGCGTACGACGGATGACTGGCGCCCAGATCTTGCAGCAAGGCAAACACCTGCTTGTCCATCTCGCCTTGCGGAATTTCCGTCGCATTGGCGCTCATGTAGGTTTTGAGGCTGGCGTCGGTGTTTTTGATCAGCGGCTGGGAGGCCAGGTAGTTGACGTTCTGGCTGATGCCGTCGAAGAACAGTTGCATGGCGTTGCTGACCTGACGGATCTCTCGACCGCTGCCGTCGACAAAGTTATCTTTGGCATCGCTGCGCAGGTTCATGACCACCAGGGTGGCAACCAGCACAACCGGCAAGCAGGCGATGATTGCAAATGCCCACGTCAGTTTTTGTTTGATGTTCATCCGCGCTCCAGTTTTTTTTCTTATTAAACCCACGCAGTACTGACGACTCGCGGATTGTCGGACAAATTCCTTTCTCTTTGATGGCTTCGGCCGCCAGAGGCGGAAATTGAGGACTATTGGTAAAAATCCTACAAGGAGTGGCTTGGCTGATCTCAGACTCTGTCGCAAATGCCTGCTGATCCAGTCGCCAACGTGCAGCTGACTCTCGGCTATGATCTTCGTCGCTCAGCAGGATTTGCCTGACTAATCTGGCACATTGGGTGCATCTGCAACGTTCATAGGTCGGCAACCCCTCCCCGACGGGAGAGGATTGCCGTATAACGAGTGACATTCGCGTGTTTGGTAATAAAGGACCCACAATAAAAGCTGATGAAGACTCCAAAACGCATTGAACCGCTGATCGAGGACGGTCTGGTTGACGAGGTGCTGCGCCCACTCATGAGTGGTAAAGAAGCAGCTGTTTATGTGGTGCGCTGCGGCAACGAGTTACGTTGCGCCAAGGTTTACAAGGAGGCGAATAAACGAAGTTTTCGTCAGGCGGCCGAGTATCAGGAAGGCCGTAAGGTCCGTAACAGCCGTCAGGCTCGCGCGATGGCCAAGGGCTCCAAGTTCGGTCGTAAAGAAACCGAAGACGCCTGGCAGAACGCCGAGGTAGCAGCATTGTTCCGTTTGGCCAGTGCCGGGGTGCGAGTACCCAAGCCGTTCGACTTCCTGGAAGGCGTGCTGCTGATGGAACTGGTGGCGGACGAGTACGGCGATGCCGCGCCGCGTCTCAATGACGTGGTGCTGGAAGCGGATCAGGCGCGTGAATACCACGCCTTCCTGATTTCGCAGATCGTGCTGATGCTGTGTACCGGTCTGGTGCACGGTGACCTGTCCGAGTTCAACGTACTGCTGACCCCGGATGGTCCGGTGATCATCGACTTGCCCCAGGCAGTCGATGCTGCTGGCAACAACCACGCGTTCAGCATGCTGGAGCGCGACGTGGGCAACATGGCCTCGTACTTCGGGCGCTTTGCGCCGGAGTTGAAGCGGACCAAGTACGCCAAGGAAATGTGGGCCCTGTATGAAGCCGGCACCCTGCACCCGGCCAGCGTCCTGACCGGTGAGTTCGACGAGCCGGAAGAGCTGGCGGACGTTGGCGGCATCATGCGTGAGATCGAGGCCGCACGCCTTGACGAGGAGCGACGGCAAGCGGTTCGCGCCGCAGACGACGCCCCACCGGGCAAAACCGAAGAACCGCCTCCACCGTGGATGCAGTGATCGGTTGAATAAAAAATCCGGCTTCGGCCGGATTTTTTGTATTGAGCGAATGCAATCAACGCCGGGTCAGCAAGACCCCGGATTCCATGTGGTGCGTCCACGGGAACTGATCGAACATCGCACAGCGGGTGATGCGGTGGGTGTCGTGCAATTGGGCGATGTTGGCCGCCAGCGTTTCCGGATTGCACGAGATATACAGAATGTTCTCGAAGCGTCGGGTCAGCTCGCACGTGTCCGGGTCCATGCCGGCGCGCGGTGGGTCGACGAACACGCTACCGAACTCGTAGCTCTTCAGATCAATGCCGTGCAAACGGCGGAACGGGCGAACTTCATTCAGCGCTTCGGTCAGCTCTTCGGCAGACAGACGCACCAGGGTGACGTTATCCACAGCGTTTTCACTGAGGTTGCTCAGCGCCGCATTCACCGAGGTCTTGCTGATTTCGGTGGCCAGCACTTTGCGCACGCGGGTCGCCAGCGGCAGGGTGAAGTTGCCGTTACCGCAATACAACTCCAGCAAGTCGTCGGAACGATCACCCAGAGCGTCGTAAGCCCAGTTGAGCATCTTCTGGTTCACTGTGCCGTTCGGCTGGGTGAACGCGCCTTCCGGTTGGCGATAGCTGAAGGTGCGACCACCGACTTCAAGTTTCTCGACCACATAGTCATGGCCGATCACTTCGCGTTTGCCCTTGGAACGACCGATCACGCTGACGTTGAGGTCCGTGGCCAGTTTCGACGCGGCCGCGTGCCAATGCTCGTCCAGCGGGCGGTGATAACACAAGGTGATCATTGCATCGCCGGCCAGGGTGGTCAGGAACTCCACCTGAAACAGCTTGTGGCTCAGGGCGGCGCTGGCTTGCCAGGCGGCCTTGAGCTGCGGCATCAACTGGTTGATGCGCAGGCTTGCGATCGGGAACTCTTCGATCAGGATCGGCGTGCGTTTGTCTTCCTGGGAGAACATCGCGTAATGACGCTCGCCGGCTTCGCGCCACAGGCGGAATTCGGCGCGCAGGCGAAAGTTCGCCAACGGCGAGTCGAACACCGCAGGTTCTGGTGCATCGAACGGCGCCAGCAGGTCACGCAGGCGCGTGGCCTTTTCTTCGAGCTGAGCGGTGTAAGCCTGGGAATCGAAAGTCATGCGCTGAACCAACCCAACTTGATCACGAACAGAATCGACAGAACCACCAACGCCGAGTTCAGTTCACGGCCACGGCCGGACAGCAACTTGATGGCGGTCCAGGAAATGAACCCGAACGCGATACCGTTGGCAATGGAGTAAGTGAACGGCATGGCCAGCGCGGTAACGACCACGGGAGCGGCAACGGTGATGTCGTCCCAGTCTATTTCCGCCAGGCCGGAGGTCATCAGTACGGCGACGAACAGCAGCGCTGGTGCGGTGGCAAAGGATGGAATGCTGGCAGCCAGCGGTGCAAAGAATAGCGCCAGCAGAAACAGGATCGCCACGACTACTGCCGTCAGGCCGGTACGGCCACCGGCGCTGACACCCGCAGCCGACTCGATGTAGCTGGTGGTGGTCGAGGTGCCCAGCAGGGAACCGGCCATGGCCGCGGTGCTGTCAGCGATCAGCGCACGGCCCATTTTCGGCATGTGGCCGTCCTTGCCCATCAGACCGGCGCGCTTGGCAACGCCGATCAAGGTGCCGGAGTTGTCGAACAGGTCGACGAACAGGAAGGCGAAGATCACGCTGAACAGACCGATGTCCAGCGCCCCCTTGATGTCCAGTTGCAGGAAGGTCGGCGCCAGCGAAGGTGGCATCGCCATCACGCCGCCGAACTGTGTGAAGCCCAGGGCGATGGAAACGATGGTCACGGCCAGGATGCCGATCAGCACTGCACCGCGCACTTTCAGGGCTTCGAGGGCGACGATCAGCGCAAAACCCAGGGTCGCGAGGATCGGTGCCGGTTGTTTCAGGTCGCCGAGGCCAACCATGGTCGCCGGGTTGCTGACCACGATGCCGGCGTTGTGCAGGGCGATCAGCGCCAGGAACAGACCGATACCGGCGGCAATCGCCGAGCGCAACGCCAGCGGGATGCTGTTGATGATCCATTCGCGGATGCGAAAGATCGACAACAGGAAAAACATGACCGCCGAGATGAACACCGCCCCCAATGCCACTTGCCAGGTATGGCCCATGTGCAGGACAACGGTGTAGGTGAAGAAGGCGTTCAGGCCCATGCCCGGCGCCAGCGCGATCGGGTAGTTGGCGATCAGGCCCATCACCGTCGAGCCAATGGCCGCTGCCAGGCACGTCGCGACAAACACCGCGCCCTTGTCCATGCCGGTCTCGCCGAGGATGCTCGGGTTGACGAACAGAATGTAGGCCATGGCCAAAAAGGTCGTGATACCGGCAAGAATCTCGGTACGCACGTTGGTGTTGTGTGCCTTGAGTTGAAACAGCCTTTCCAGCATGCCTGCTCCCCGTGGCGCGCCCGGCGCCGTGAATGTATCGACTTCAACAGCAAAGCACAGGCCGTGCCAGGCGCCTGAGTATTTTCTGTCGGTCGGAAAAAGCCGCGCATCATACCAGCAGCGTGCGGCTATGGCTGCCTAATGGCGTTGATCGTCGGCGATGTTTTGCAGTTTGAGGGAGTGGGGCATACTGCGCGCTGGTTTTGGGAGTGGATATGTCTTCTATAAAGAACAGGATGATTCTGGCTTTTGGCTTGTCTGGCGCCATGTTGCTCGGTGCGCACACCGCACTGGCAGCGTCCGCACCACCGCTGAGCGAAGTCAAGGTGCTCAAGGTCCAGTCGACCTCCTGCGGCATTGAAGATATTGCACCAGGGCAGGAGACGACGAAGTGCGATCACGCAGGCTCCAACATCAAGATCTACGTGCTGGAGATCGGCTACGGCCGCCTGCCGAATGCAACGCTGGACGGCTTTGAAGTCAATGGCGTGCGGGCGCCTGTCTGCGCCTATGGCAACGGCAATCTGACGGAATGCTCCGGGGTGGCCAGCAAAATCGTCGGCAACCTCTACACCTTTGATCTGGCGGGTAAGCAGGAAGGCACTTTCACCTTCAGCAATACCTCGATCAATGCACCGGGCAATACGATGTCGACGCAGCTGTACATCAAGTAACTTTCACTGGGTAACAGCAGGCTCGAACATCTGTCAGCAAAGCTGACTACGCTTTAAGGATCACCCTGTGGACGCAGACCATGACCTTTAGAGCCCTGATTACCCTTGCCGAAGGTATCGACGACCTGCAAGCCGTGACACTGATCGACGTGTTGCGCCGGGCGAAAGTCGAAGTGGTGGTAGCGAGCATCGAATCACGGCGCATGCTCACCTGCGCCCGTGGCACCCGTCTGACTGCCGACGCGATGCTGGTCGATGTGTTGGCGCAACCTTTCGATCTGGTCGTTTTGCCGGGTGGCGCCGTCGGCGCACAGCGCCTGGCGGCTCATCAACCCTTGCAGCAGCTGGTCCAGGATCAATCCGCCGCCGGGCGCCTGTTTGCCGGTATCGCCGAGTCGCCGGCGCTGGCGCTGCAAGCCTTTGGCGTATTACGTCAGCGGCGCATGACCTGCCTGCCCGCGGCCAGTCATCAACTGCTCGGCTGCACATTCGTCGATCAACCCGTGGTCATCGACGGCAACTGCATCACCGCTCAAGGTTCGAGTGCTGCCCTGGCGTTTGCGTTGGTGCTGGTTGAACGACTGTGTGGCAAAGCCGTCAGGGCTGCGGTGGCGGGGGAGTTGCTGGCGTAGCGGCTTTCACGCCTGGGCGGCGAAACGCTCGATGGGGGGCTGTTCGCGGTGCTCGGCTTGCCAGAGATCGTAGTCAGTCTGAACGCCTAGCCAGGTTCTTGCCTTGCCGATACCGGCGCGCTCCAGCCGTACCGCCAGATCCGGGCTGATAGGGGCATGACCATGAAGCACCCGCGAGAAATGCGGGCGGGCGTAGCCAAGCCGCTTGGCCAGTTCGGTGATACTGACGCCGAGTTCCGGCAACACATCCAGCAGAAGTGTTTCGCCAGGGTGTGGCGGGTTGTGCATAGGCATGTCCTGCCTCCTGTTCAGTGATAGTCCAGATAATCGACCAGTTCGATGTCTGAACCGATAAAACGAAAAATCAGCCGCCAGTTCCCGGAAACGTTCAGTGACCAATAGGTCTGAAGATCGCCCTTGAGCGGATGCAGTCGCCAACCGGGAAGGTCCAGGTCGCCCGGGCTCAGTGCACGATCCATGAACGGCAACATGCGGGCCAGGCGTTTCGCATGATCGGCGCGGATCCCGCGAGTCGAACCGGTTTCATAGAAGCCACGAAGGCCTTTGTGCTGAAAGGATTTGATCATGGCGTCAGTGTAAGGCGATACATTACACCTTATGCACTAACTATGTACCGCCCTGCGTCGCCTAAATGCTGCTTTGTTCACCTGGCAAACTCTCGGTACTGGCCTTCGTTTCATCCACCGGCACATGCATGCGGTCGCGTTGGGCCAGGGTCGGGAACAGTTTGATCCATGTCCCGGTGACCAGCAGCGTACCGATCCCGCCCATGACCACCGCCGGTACAGTGCCGAACCAGTGGGCAGTGAGTCCGGATTCGAACTCGCCCAACTGGTTCGAGGCACCGATGAACAAGCCGTTCACCGCGCTGACCCGGCCGCGCATTTCGTCCGGGGTTTCCAGTTGCACGAAGGACGCGCGGATCACCATGCTGATCATGTCGGCGGCGCCGAGCACCACCAGCACCGCCAGCGAGAACCAGAACGAGGTCGACAGACCGAAGGCGATCGTTGCGACGCCGAACACCCCGACGGCGGTGAACATTACGCGTCCGACGTTGCGCTCCACGGCAAACCGCGCCAGCCATAACGACATCAACAAGGCCCCGACCGCTGGCGCCGAGCGCAGCAGCCCGAGTCCCCAGGGACCGGTCAGCAGAATGTCCTTGGCAAATACCGGCAGCAGCGCCGTGGCGCCCCCGAGCAATACCGCGAACAAATCCAGGGAGATCGCACCAAGAATGTCCGGGCGGCTGCGAATGAAGCGAATCCCGGCAAGCAACGAATCCAGGGTCGCCTTGCCCTTGTTCAGCGGGGTTTGCCGTGCGGGCAGGTTGAGCATCAGGGTGCAGGCAATGAGGTACAGAATCACCGTCGGGCCATACACCCAGACGCTGCCGAAGGCATACAGCAAACCGCCCAGTGCTGGCGCGACGATGGTGGCCGATTGTTGCGCCGACTGCGCAGCCGCAACGGCGCGGGGGAACAGCGCGCTGGGCACGATGCTGGGCAGCAACGCCTGGGTGGTCGGCATTTCGAACGAGCGGGCGGCGCCGAGCAGGAACGCGAGGATGAAGATCATCTCGCGGGTGACATGGTCGGTAGCACTACCGATGGCCAAGGCGAGGGCGATCATTGCCTGCAACGATTGGCAGATGGCCGCGACCTTGCGCCGGTCATAGCGGTCTGCCACATGCCCGGTGTGGAGCATGAACAACACCCGCGGCGCGAACTCCACCAGCCCGACCAGACCCAGGTCCAGCACGTTGCCGGTGAGTTGATAGAGGTTCCAGCCGATGGCCACCGTCAGCATCTGAAAGCCGCTGGCGGTGAATACTCGTGCCAGCCAGAACGCAATGAACGGGCGGTGATGGCGCAACAACAGCGGGGCTTGGGTCGGCATCGGCGGGTAGTTCTGAACGGGGAAAAATCGAGATTATCACCAACTTGTAACCTGAAGTTGCGTGCGTCGGGAATTTAGTTAGCTAGACACCTATCCTGGAGCCCGCGTCGTACCTTCGCCACAGCGAATACCGCAGCCCTGAACAGAACGGTGAGGCAACCTGTCACGCGGCAAAAGACCACACAGTCGGGCGCTGAAAATGGGACTACTCTTTCATCGTTACTTGATCCAGATCAAAACCCTTGGTGGATTTGCTCTGGCGGCCAGATGGCTAGACTCCCTGCGTTGCGATGGTTGTAAAAAACAACGAATTTGAATTCGCCACACTCCATAACCGTGGGGGCGGTGGGTGCAGGCTCCCAGCCAGCAGCCGTATTACCAGACAGAGGAAGACTTATGTTCGGCTTGGAGGCACTTGATCTCGCCCGAATTCAGTTCGCGTTCACCATCTCGTTTCACATCCTGTTCCCGGCGATCACCATCGGCCTGGCGAGTTACCTGGCGGTGCTCGAAGGCTTGTGGCTGAAGACCCACAACGATACCTACCGTGATTTGTATCACTTCTGGTCGAAGATCTTTGCCGTCAACTTCGGCATGGGCGTGGTCTCCGGATTGGTCATGGCCTATCAGTTCGGCACCAACTGGAGCCGCTTCTCGGACTTTGCCGGTTCCGTCACCGGGCCGCTGCTGACCTATGAAGTGCTCACGGCGTTCTTCCTCGAAGCCGGTTTCCTCGGCGTCATGCTGTTTGGCTGGAACAGGGTCGGGCGCAAGCTGCACTTTTTCGCCACGGTCATGGTGGCCATCGGCACGCTGATCTCGACGTTCTGGATTCTGGCCTCCAACAGCTGGATGCAAACCCCGCAGGGCTACGAAATCGTTAACGGCCAGGTGATTCCGGTGGACTGGCTGGCGGTGATTTTCAACCCGTCGTTCCCGTACCGCTTGATGCACATGGCCACCGCAGCTTTTGTGGCCACTGCATTCTTTGTCGGCTCGTCGGCGGCCTGGCACTTGCTGCGCGGCAGGGACAATCCGGCGATCCGCACCATGCTGTCGATGGCCATGTGGATGGCCCTGATCGTCGCGCCGATTCAAGCGGTGATCGGTGACTTCCACGGTCTCAACACGCTCGAGCATCAGCCGGCAAAAATCGCCGCGATCGAAGGACACTGGGAAAACGTCGGCAATGAGCCGACCCCGCTGATCCTGTTCGGCTGGCCGGACATGAAAGCCGAGAAGACCAAATTCGCGGTAGAGATTCCGTACCTGGGCAGCCTGATCCTGACTCACTCGCTGGACAAGCAAGTCCCGGCACTCAAGGAGTTCGCGCCTGAAGACCGGCCGAATTCGACCATCGTATTCTGGTCGTTCCGGATCATGGTCGGGTTGGGTTTCCTGATGATCTTCACCGGTCTGTGGAGTCTGTGGCTGCGCAAGCGTGACAGGTTGTATTCGAACCGTGCGTTCCTCTACCTGGCGCTGTGGATGGGGCCATCGGGCCTGATCGCGATACTCGCCGGTTGGTTCACTACCGAGATCGGTCGTCAACCATGGGTGGTGTACGGGTTGATGCGAACTGCCGACGCCTCATCCATGCACAGTTTCTTGCAGATGAGCATTACGCTGGCGCTGTTCGTCGTGGTGTATTTCTCGCTGTTTGGTGTCGGTCTGGGCTACATGATGCGCCTGGTGCGCAAAGGGCCGAAGATCAACGAAGGTGCCGAACCGAGCCACGGTGGTCCCGGGCAGCAACGCACACCGGCCCGTCCGCTTTCCGCTGCCGATGAAGGCGACGAAAACGGCGACGCCAGCCTGAACAAGGGGAATTGAGTCATGGGTATTGATCTTCCGCTGATCTGGGCCGTGATCATCATCTTCGGGATCATGATGTACGTGGTCATGGATGGTTTTGACCTGGGAATCGGCATTCTCTTTCCCTTCATCAAGGGTCATCGTGACCGCGATGTGATGATGAACACCGTCGCGCCGGTCTGGGACGGTAACGAAACCTGGCTGGTCTTGGGTGGCGCAGCGTTATTCGGCGCCTTCCCGCTGGCGTATTCGGTGGTGCTGTCGGCGCTGTACCTGCCGCTGATCCTGATGCTGATCGGCTTGATCTTCCGCGGTGTGGCCTTCGAGTTCCGTTTCAAGGCCAAGGACGACAAGCGGCACATCTGGGACAAGTGCTTCATCGGTGGCTCGCTGACGGCGACGTTCTTCCAGGGTGTGGCGCTGGGGGCATTTATCGACGGCATTCCGGTGGTCAATCGGCAGTTCGCGGGCGGTACGCTGGACTGGCTGACACCGTTCTCGCTGTTCTGTGGCGTGGCGCTGATCGTCGCTTATGCGCTGCTCGGTTGCACCTGGCTGATCATGAAGACCGAAGGCAAGTTGCAAGAGCAAATGCACGACCTGGCCCGCCCGCTGGCGTTCGTGGTGTTGGCGGTGACGGGTATCGTCAGCATCTGGACTCCGCTGGCCCATGCCGAGATTGCTGCGCGCTGGTTCACCCTGCCGAACCTGTTCTGGTTCCTGCCGGTGCCGATCCTGGTGCTGGTGACGATGTACGGTTTACTGCGTGCTGTGGCGCGTAACGCTCACTACACACCGTTCCTGTTGACCCTGGTGCTGATCTTCCTCGGTTACAGCGGTCTGGGAATCAGCCTGTGGCCGAACATCGTACCGCCGTCGATCTCGATCTGGGACGCCGCCGCACCGCCGCAAAGCCAGGGCTTCATGCTGGTCGGCACCTTGTTCATCATCCCGTTCATTCTGGGCTACACCTTCTGGAGCTACTACGTGTTCCGCGGCAAGGTGACCCACGAAGACGGTTACCACTAGTCTGCGTGACCGCGGTTCGGGCCGGGTGCCTGAACCGCCTTACAGGAGCATTCGATGATGGCTGATAAACATTCTTTGCAGGAAATCGAACAGGCTGAAAAGAAGCCGCTCTGGCAGCGGCTTGGCTGGCTGGTAATGATCTGGACCGGCAGCGTACTGGCGCTGTTTGTCGTAGCCAGCCTGATGCGCATGTTCATGAATGCTGCAGGCCTGACCACTCACTGATCGACCCGAACATCCCATCCCGTGCTTTGCGGCACGGATTTATAACCCTCCACCGGAGGGTTTTTTTTGCCTGGGCGTTGGCCGTTATTTGCGGGCCTTGAGGATCACGAATTTGGGCGTTGCCGCAACCTGCTCGACACCCCGGAACAGACGCGCCAGTTTGCTGTGATAGCCCAGATGACGGTTGCCGACGATGTACAGCGCGCCACCCACCACCAGTGCTTCGCGAGCTTGCTGGAACATCCGCCAGGCGAGAAAGTCCCCGACCACTTGTTGCTGGTGGAAAGGCGGATTGCACAGCACCACGTCCAGCGATTGCGGTTCCTGCCCGGCCAGACCATCGTCCGCGCGCACGATGACATCGCGCTCACCGAGGGCGGCCTGCCAGTTCTCGGCAGCGGACTGCACGGCCATGAACGACTCGTCCACCAGCGTGTAGTGGGCTTGAGGGTTTTGCAGGGCGCTGGCGATGGCCAACACGCCGTTGCCGCAACCCAGGTCGGCGACCCGCGCGTTACCGAGGTTCTTCGGCAGGTGAGGGAGAAACGCCCGGGTGCCGATGTCCAGGCCTTCGCGACAGAACACGTTGGCGTGGTTGAGCAACTCGATTGCCGGATCGTCGAGTGTGTAGCGAGTCGGGTAGGGCGACTGCGCGGGTTGTCTGGCATCGGGTGTGGCAATCAGCAAGCGGGCTTTCTTGACTGCAAGCGATGCTTGCACCGGGCCAATGTAGCGCTCCAGCAGGTCACCCGCTGCCCGCGGCAAGTGTTTGACCATACCCGCAGCAACCACTTGCGCGCCGGGTGCCAGTTGCGTTTGCAGGCGGATCAATTGTTCTTCCAGCAACGCCAGGGTTTTGGGGACGCGGATCAGTACCCGATCGAACGGACCGACCAGTGGCGCACTGGCCGGCAGCACTGACACGACATCAAAGGGAAGGCCATTGCGTACCAGGTTCTTTTCCAATGCCTGGGCTGCGAGAAACGAATCACCGCTACTGGTGACCTGAACCTTGCCGACAAGGCTCGCCGCCAGTGCACCAAAACTGTCATTGAGCACCAGAACCCGGGTATCAGCGTTCGGCTGCTGTTCGGCCAGAAAATTGAGCAGGTACTCGTCAGCCGCATCGAAGGCTTGCAGCGGTTCGTTCTGCTGTTCGGGCTGGCGGATCAGGTCAAGTTGAGCGAAGGGGCTTTCGAGCAGGGGCATGGGGCGGGGACTCTGGGTAATCAACGGGTGTCCCGCGGTTTTGCACGTATTCAATGCTGGACGGGATCGTCTGAGTGGACTGCGTTGCGGTGTCGTTCGCTTCATCACTCAGAAAGGGCGTAAATGGTACTTTTTTTTCCGTCGGATTACTCGCAGGTTTTCCGTCGTGGTCAGCGCAGACAAGCACTGGTATTGGGTCAGGCTCAGATATATCTGCACTTCGCGGCCTGCACCACCGCAGAAATTTTGTTGGTGACACCCAGTTTCTTGATCGCATTGCACATGTGGAAATTTACCGTACGTGCGGTGATGTTTAGGATGCGCCCGATTTCAAATGCGGTCTTGCCTTGCGCAGACCACTTCAGCACCTCCATTTCCCGCGTCGATAATTGAGTCGTGCTCAAGCCGTCCGGATTCTTGCAGGCCAGCTTTTGCATCGCGAGGACATGCAGCTTATGGCTGATGAACGTTGCATAACCGAGGTTTTCATAGAGTTCATAAGCTGTGATACGGCAATGGCTTCGGGCGACGCAGAGCATGCCGCTGCTATGGTTGTTCAGGTCATGTACCGGCAGCGACCAACCGTGCTGCATGCCTTGACCCGCGAGTGCGCGCCGTAGACCGGGGACGTTGGTGAAGGTATTAATGTCCCAGAGAATGGGCAGCATTGAGTGATTGCAATGAGCTACTATTGGGTCTATCGCGCAGTAGTTGTTTTGTTCATAACGTGTGTTCCAGTCAGGTGAGTAATTATTAAGGTTCAGGTCATTGTCACAATGATTTGGCGCATGAGAAGTCATTGAAAACGCACAATATTCGTAGCCAAGATTATTAAAGAAGCCAAGTGCTATCTTATAAGCCTTTTCAAGGTTTGACTCATAGATCAGCTGTTTTAACCGAGTCTCCTTCCAAGTATCCATACAAACTGCTCCCTGTGTTTCGCTTCGTAGGTATTTATTGGATCCAAAATTGGTACGTTGCCAGTGTAGGGTAAATCCTACAGGTGCGAAGTGAGTTTTTTGCTCTTGATAGGTTCGCAAAATAAATAACCGGTTATTAGAGAAACAGTACCTGTACAGACCATGCGATTTCCTCCGTCATCTGTAGAGATATTAAAACTATCTTTATCTTCAGGTTGCGAACCCTGCCTTTAACTCTTTAGTTAACAGTTAGTCATCTGTTGATTAATACCACTACAAATCGGCGGTGTTTCTTCGTCCGGCTTTGCGGGACACTGGAGCAACCAGATCTATGGAGCGCCCCATGACCGCCAGCGCAGAGAAGTTCACCCGACAAACCCTGCTCGATGTCCAGCCACTGACGCCCAGCCTGTTCACGCTACGTACCACGCGAGATCCGGGTTTTCGTTTTCGTGCCGGGCAATTCGCCCGCTTAGGGGTTACCAAGGCTGACGGCAGCACGGTATGGCGCGCCTATTCCATGGTCTCTTCACCCCATGACGAGTTTCTTGAGTTCTTTTCCATCGTCGTTCCGGGTGGCGAATTTACCAGCGAGCTGAGTCGTCTGGAGGTGGGCGATACCTTGATGGTCGACCGTCAGGCCTTTGGTTTCCTGACCCTTGACCGCTTCGTCGATGGGCGTGATCTCTGGTTATTGTCCACAGGGACGGGTATTGCGCCGTTTCTGTCGATCCTGCAGGACTTCGAGGTCTGGGAGAAATTCGAGCGAATCATTCTGGTGTATAGCGTGCGCGAAACGCGGGAACTGGCTTATCAGGCGCTGATTGCTGAGTTGGAAGAGCGTGAGTATTTGGCGGAGCACGCCCATAAATTGCAATTTATCACCACGGTCACCCGTGAGCCGCATCCGCAAGCGTTGAGCGGGCGTATCACCCAGTTGATCAAAAATGGCGAGCTGGAGCGGGTGGCTGGGGTCGCCATCACGGCCGAACATTCGCGAGTGATGCTCTGTGGAAACCCGCAGATGATCGATGACACGCGCAACTTGCTGAAAGCGCGTGACATGCAACTGAGTCTGACTCGGCGACCTGGTCAGGTGGCTGTGGAAAATTACTGGTAATGAAAAACGACGCCATCAGGCGCCGTTTATTTCGCAACCCAGCCTTCAGGGCTTATTGTTCTGCGCTTTGAGCAGGTCGCGAATCTCGCTCAACAGTTCTTCTTCCTTGGTCGGAACCGGCGGCAGGCTTGGCGCCACCGCTTCTTCACGCTTCAGGCGGTTGATGGCTTTCACACCCATGAAGATTGCGAACGCGACGATCAGGAAGTCGATAATGCTCTGGATGAATTTACCGTAGGCCAGCACCACGGCCGGGACAGTGCCCTGTGCCGCTTTCAGCGTGACCGCCAGGTCCGCGAAGTCCACCCCACCGATCAGCAGGCCGATTGGCGGCATGACAACATCGCCGACAAACGACGAAACGATCTTGCCGAACGCGGCGCCGATGATAATACCGACGGCCATGTCGACCACATTACCTTTGACCGCGAAGGCCTTGAACTCACTTATCACGCCCATAGGTTATTCCTTGTTACAGATGAGGTTGGTGAACGCAGTGTAAATCAGCACGTCGGCTCTTGCTCGACACAACTTCTTATAGCGTTCGCTGCTATCGACCCGATTGGCGGTAAATAGTTTTCAAAGTGCCATCAATCGCGCGCGAAATACCCGCCACCCCACAGATAGACCAGAAAAAACTCTCAATCGACTCGTTGTGTTCTTTCTATTTATGTTTTGACTGTCTGGTCATTAGCCTCTGTTCAGCGCACCTGGATGCGCTGCACAAAACCAGAGGAGTTCGACATGACCACCGCCATTAGCCGAGGGGCTTTTTCCCATCGCCGTGTATTCGGCGTCTTGACCGCCAGCCTGCTGTCATTCTCCGTTCACGCGGCGACCCTGACCCGCGATAACGGCGCCGCCGTGGGTGATAACCAGAACTCGCAGACCGCGGGGGCCACTGGTCCGGTGCTGTTGCAGGACGTGCAACTGATCCAGAAACTCCAGCGCTTTGACCGCGAACGCATCCCGGAGCGGGTCGTACATGCCCGCGGCACGGGTGCCCATGGCAGTTTCACGGTAACCGATGATCTCAGTGACCTGACCAAGGCCAAAGTCTTTGCCGCTGGCCAGACGACGCCGGTGTTCGTGCGGTTTTCTGCGGTGGTGCACGGCAACCATTCCCCGGAAACCCTGCGCGACCCACGAGGCTTTGCCACCAAGTTCTATACCGCAGACGGCAACTGGGACCTGGTCGGCAATAACTTCCCGACCTTTTTCATCCGCGATGCGATCAAATTCCCGGACATGGTCCACGCCTTCAAGCCAGACCCTCGCACCAACCTGGATGATGACTCACGCCGGTTCGACTTCTTTTCCCATGTCCCGGAAGCCACTCGGACGTTGACCGAGTTGTATTCCAACTCCGGTACGCCGGCGAGTTACCGGGAAATGGACGGTAATGGAGTTCACGCCTATAAATTGGTCAATGCCAAAGGCGAAGTCAGTTATGTGAAGTTTCATTGGAAGAGTTTGCAGGGGATTAATAACCTTGACCCACAAGCTGTTACCAAGGTTCAGGGGCAAGACTACAGTCATATGACCAATGACTTGGTGGCACATATCAATAAAGGCGACTTTCCAAAGTGGGACTTGTACATTCAGGTTCTAAAACCGCAAGACCTGTACAAGTTTGACTTCGATCCTTTGGATGCTACCAAGATCTGGCCGGGTATCCCTGAGCGAAAAGTTGGACAAATGGTGCTCAATCGTAATCCTGCGAATGTCTTTCAGGAAACCGAACAAGTTGCCATGGCGCCAGCCAATCTAGTGCCGGGAATTGAACCTTCGGAAGATCGTTTGTTGCAAGGTCGAGTGTTCTCTTATGCCGATACGCAACTGTATCGCCTGGGCGCCAATGCGTTGCAGTTACCGATCAATGCACCAAAAGTAACGGTGAACAACGGTAACCAGGACGGAGCGATGAACACGGGTCGCAGCAGCGGCGGTGTGAACTATCAGCCGAGTCGTCTGGAGTCGCGTGAGGAACCTCAAGCGGCACGCTACAGCCAGTCGGCGCTGTCGGGTACGACCCAACAGGCGAAGATCCAGCGCGAGCAAAACTTCAAGCAGGCCGGCGATCTGTATCGTTCGTTCAGCAAGAAGGAGCGCAGCGACCTGATCGAAAGTTTTGGTGGCTCGCTGGCCACCACGGATGACGAAAGCAAGCACATCATTCTGTCCTACCTCTATAAGGCTGACCCGGAATATGGCACTGGCGTGACCAAGGTCGCCAAGGGGGATCTGAGTCGCGTCAAGGCGCTCGCGGACAAACTGGTCGACTGATCGTCATTGCCTCAACCGGCTCTCGCACGACTCAGTGCCGTGCGAGAGCCCAGGAGCTGTGCCATGCGAATGTATCTTTGCCTGTTTCTGGCCAGCCTGGCGTGCAGCGTTTATGCAGAGCCGGGTGCCGACCTGACCAAGGATCCGGTAGCGCTCAAGGCGCAATTGCAGGATTACTACTTTGACGCCGCTCGTCGCGGTGACGTGCCGATGCTCGAGACGTTCATCGAGGCGGGCTATTCCCTCGAGACTCGCGACAGCAAGGGCTACACCGCGTTGATCCTGGCGGCTTACCACGGTCAGTCTGCAGCGGTAGAGCGCTTGCTCGGCGCCGGGGCCAATGCCTGCGCCCAGGACCTGCGCGGCAACACGGCGCTGATGGGGGCGATCTTCAAGGGCGAAGTGCAAATCGCCCGGCGACTGTTGGCGACCGATTGCAGCCCGGAGCAACGTAATGGCGCAGGCCAGACAGCGGCGATGTATGCGGGCCTGTTCAAACGGGTCGAGTTGCTCGACGCCTTGGCTGCCAAGGGTGCCGACCTGAATGCCGAGGATCCGCTAGGTAACAGCGCCGCGCGTCTGGCCGCGGGCGAAATCCGTACCGCGGCGCCGCGCTGATCGTGTCCAGCTGAGCTATCATCGCGGTTTTTTCCGGGAGTTCAGATGGCCAAGGCAAAGCGCATGTACGGCTGCACCGAGTGCGGCTCGACCTTCCCCAAGTGGGCCGGCCAATGCGGCGAATGCGGGGCCTGGAACACCCTGACCGAAACCCTGGTGGAAAGTGGCGGTGCTGCTGCCCCCAGCGGTCGCACCGGCTGGGCCGGGCAGCAGGCGCAGATCAAGACGCTGGCCGAAGTCAGTGTCGAAGAAATTCCACGTTTCTCCACCGCGTCCGGTGAGCTGGATCGGGTGCTCGGTGGCGGCCTGGTCGACGGCTCGGTGGTGCTGATCGGCGGTGATCCGGGGATCGGCAAGTCAACCATCCTTCTGCAAACCCTGTGCAACCTCGCAACCCGGATGCCGGCGCTCTATGTCACGGGCGAAGAGTCCCAGCAGCAAGTGGCCATGCGCGCTCGACGTCTGGGCTTGCCGCAAGATCAACTGCGAGTCATGACCGAAACCTGCATCGAAACCATTATCGCCACGGCACGGGTGGAAAAGCCCAAGGTCATGGTGATCGACTCGATCCAGACGATTTTCACCGAACAACTGCAATCGGCACCGGGCGGCGTCTCTCAGGTTCGCGAAAGTGCGGCGCTGTTGGTGCGTTACGCGAAACAGAGCGGCACGGCGATTTTCCTCGTCGGCCACGTGACTAAAGAAGGCGCATTGGCAGGTCCCAGAGTGCTGGAGCACATGGTCGACACGGTGCTGTATTTCGAAGGCGAGTCGGATGGACGCCTGCGTCTGTTGCGTGCGGTGAAAAACCGCTTCGGTGCGGTCAATGAGTTGGGCGTGTTCGGTATGACCGACAAGGGCCTGAAGGAAGTCTCCAACCCTTCGGCGATTTTCCTCACCCGCGCGCAGGAAGAAGTGCCGGGCAGCGTAGTGATGGCGACGTGGGAAGGCACGCGACCGATGCTGGTGGAAGTTCAGGCACTGGTGGACGACAGCCACCTGGCCAACCCACGCCGTGTCACCCTCGGCCTGGATCAGAATCGCCTGGCCATGCTGTTGGCGGTGCTGCACCGTCATGGTGGCATACCGACTCACGACCAGGACGTGTTCCTCAACGTGGTCGGCGGGGTCAAGGTGCTGGAAACGGCGTCCGACCTGGCGTTGATGGCGGCCGTGATGTCCAGCCTGCGCAATCGGCCATTGCCTCATGATCTGCTGGTGTTCGGCGAGGTTGGCTTGTCCGGTGAAGTGCGGCCGGTGCCAAGCGGTCAGGAGCGCTTGAAGGAAGCCGCCAAGCACGGTTTCAAACGCGCCATCGTGCCCAAGGGCAATGCGCCGAAGGAAGCGCCCGCCGGGTTGCGGATCATCGCGGTGACGCGACTTGAACAGGCTCTGGACGCTTTATTTGAATAAACCCAGCCCTCGTAGGAGCAGCCTGCGGCAGCTCCTACGAGAGTGGTCCAATGTGGATCAGCGCACTCAGTTCCCGCTCAAGCTCGGCCTGATCACCCGTATTGAGTTCGACCAGTCGTCGCAGGCTGCTGACGGACTCCAGGCCGATGTACCGACAGACGAAGCCCAGCTGGTGGTTATTGTCATGGGACAGCTGTACGTCCATGCGGATCTCGGCGTCCTTGCTCAAGTGAATGTCGACCGAAAACATCTTCTCTTTGTCCCCAAGCCAGGGCTCGGGGCGTTCGATCAACAGGCCCTTGAGTGACAGGTCGAGCAGTTTCACCGGCCAGCGATACTCACCCTGGCTGAGCTCGGTTTTGGCATCGAAGGCAATGCGTTTGAAGCGGCGGCGATTGGCGGGGTGATCCCTCATGGCGCAATCCTCTGGATGTTCGCTGACTATAGACCGGCATCCGCACAGGCTGCCACCCTAGGACCTACGTCGGGGTATGGTCTTTGGCGCCAGTAGCGCTAAACTCGGGGTGACTGTGTTTTTTGTCCACTCTGGCTGGAATAAAAAAATGAAAAATAATAATAGCCCGCTGCGCCACTTACCCTGGCTGTTGCTGGCAATCGTAGGTGCCTGTGCCCTGGGCGTAGTGGCCTTGCGCCGCGGTGAGGCGATCAATGCCTTGTGGATTGTGGTCGCGGCAGTGGCCATCTACCTGGTCGCTTACCGTTACTACAGTCTGTTCATTGCCAATAATGTGATGCAGCTCAATCCACTGCGAGCCACCCCCGCTGTCGTCAACAACGACGGTCTGGACTATGTGCCAACCAACAAACACATTCTTTTCGGTCACCACTTCGCGGCCATCGCGGGTGCAGGTCCGTTAGTCGGTCCAGTGTTGGCGGCGCAGATGGGCTATTTGCCTGGCACGCTCTGGCTGATCGCCGGCGTGGTACTGGCCGGTGCCGTTCAGGACTTCATGGTCCTGTTCATGTCGACCCGCCGCAACGGCCGCTCCCTGGGCGACATGGTCCGTGAAGAAATGGGGCAGATTCCCGGGACCATCGCGCTGTTTGGCTGCTTCCTGATCATGATCATCATCCTCGCGGTGCTGGCGCTGATCGTGGTCAAGGCCCTGGCCGAAAGCCCGTGGGGCATTTTCACGGTGATGGCGACCATCCCGATCGCGATGTTCATGGGCGTGTACATGCGCTACATCCGCCCGGGCCGCATCGGTGAAATCTCCATCGTCGGCGTGCTGCTGTTGCTCGGCTCGATCTGGCTGGGCGGGCAGATCGCCGCTGATCCGGTCTGGGCCAAGGCCTTCTCCTTCACCGGGATCCAGATCACCTGGATGCTGATCGGCTACGGTTTCGTCGCGGCAGTATTGCCGGTCTGGCTGATCCTGGCGCCACGTGACTACCTCTCGACTTTCCTCAAGATCGGTACCATTGTCGCCTTGGCGATCGGCATTCTGATCACCATGCCCGAGCTGAAAATGCCGGCATTGACCCAGTTCACCGACGGCACCGGTCCAGTGTGGAAAGGCGGGTTGTTCCCGTTCCTGTTCATCACCATTGCCTGCGGTGCAGTCTCGGGTTTCCATGCGCTGATTGCCTCCGGGACTACTCCGAAACTGCTGGATAACGAAAGCAATGCCCGTTACATCGGTTACGGCGGCATGCTGATGGAGTCCTTCGTGGCTATCATGGCGATGGTGGCGGCTTCGGTGATCGAACCGGGTGTCTACTTCGCCATGAACAGCCCGGCGGCGATCGTCGGCGGTGAAGTGATGCAAGTCGCGCAAACCGTCAGCAGCTGGGGCTTTGCGATCACCCCGGAAGCCCTGCAAGCGGTGGCCAAGGACATCGGTGAAACCACCGTGCTGGCCCGTGCCGGTGGTGCGCCGACCCTGGCGGTCGGTATCGCGCAGATCCTGCACAGTGTTCTGCCGGGTGAAAACACCATGGCGTTCTGGTACCACTTCGCGATCCTGTTCGAAGCGCTGTTCATCCTGACGGCGGTCGACGCCGGCACGCGTGCCGGGCGTTTCATGCTGCAGGATTTGCTTGGCTCCTTCGTTCCGGCGCTTAAACGCACCGAGTCCTGGACCGCCAACCTGATCGCGACCGCCGGTTGCGTGGCAATGTGGGGCTACCTGCTGTACCAAGGCGTGATCGACCCGCTGGGTGGCATCAACACCTTGTGGCCGCTGTTCGGTATCTCCAACCAGATGCTGGCCGGTATCGCGCTGATGCTCGGCACGGTGGTGCTGATCAAAATGAAACGCCAACGCTACATCTGGGTGACCTTGCTGCCAGCCGCCTGGCTGCTGATCTGCACCACCACCGCAGGCTTCATCAAGCTGTTCGACGCTAACCCGGCGATCGGCTTCCTGTCGCTGGCCAAAAAATACAGCGATGCCCTGGCCAACGGTCAGATCCTCGCCCCGGCCAAGGACATCACGCAGATGCAGCACGTGATCTACAACGCCTACACCAACGCAACGCTGACGGCGCTGTTCCTGTTCGTGGTCTTCAGCATCCTGTTCTATGCGATCAAGGTCGGTATTTCCGCCTGGGGCAGCAAAGAACGCACGGATAAAGAATCGCCATTCCAGGCTATTCCAGAAGCGTAATCGAGGGTTGCAAGCATGTTCAATGACCTGAGTCGCCTCGGTAAATACCTCGGTCAGGCCGCGCGCCTGATGGTCGGCATGCCCGACTACGACACCTACGTCGAGCATATGCAAACCAAACACCCGGACAAACCGGTGATGAGCTACGAGGCGTTCTTTCGGGAGCGACAGGAGGCTCGTTATGGTGGCAAGGGTGGGCCGAAGTGCTGTTGATGCATGAGGTCTAGGTAACACACGACTGTAGGAGCACAGCTTGCTGGCGATAGCGATCTTGAAGACGCCATCGCCAGCAAGCTGTGCTCCTACAGTTTTTTCAGCGTTTGGGAGATCTTCTTTTGCTACCCCCTATCCCTGTTACGGTCCTCAGCGGTTTCCTCGGCGCCGGCAAAACCACGTTGCTGCGTCACCTGCTCAAAGCCGAGCACGGCCTGAAAATCGCCGTGATCGAAAACGAATTCAGCGACGCCGGCATCGACACCCAGCTCTTGGGCGATGAGCCGGTGCAAGTCATGACGCTGTCCAACGGCTGCGTCTGCTGCACCATTCACACCGACCTGACCAAGGCCCTGTACCTGTTGCTGGAACGTCTGGACAGCGGCGAAATCGCCTTCGACCGCCTGGTGATCGAATGCACCGGCCTGGCCGATCCGGCACCCGTGGCGCAGACCTTCTTCATCGATGAAGAGTTGCGCGAGCGCTACATCCTCGACGGCATCATCACCTTGGTCGATGCAGCTCACGCCGGGCAGCACTTGACCCAGACCATCGCCCAGGCGCAGATCGGCTTTGCCGACCGCTTGCTGGTGAGCAAGCGCGATCTGGTCGACGAGGTGACGTTCAGCGCGCTGAGCGAACGTCTGACCCGTATCAATCGTCGTGCGCCGATCCGTGTCGTTGAACACGGCAAGATCGATCTGGCCGAGTTGCTCGACGTGCGTGGTTTCAATCTCAACGCCGATCTCGGCGGTGGCGTAAGTCTGCGCCCGGTGGGCAAGGCGCCGTCTATCGACCGCATCTCGAGCCTGGTGCTGCGGACCGACAAACCGCTGGATATCGACAAGCTCAGCGAGTTCATGAACGAACTGCTGGAAGACCACGGCAAGCAACTGCTGCGCTACAAAGGGGTGCTGAACATCGTCGGCGAACCTCGGCGCATGGTGTTTCAGGGCGTACTGAAGTTGTACGGTTTTGACTGGGATACTGAGTGGGCCGAGGATGAAGGGCGGGAAAGTGTGATCGTGTTTATTGCCGATGATCTGCCGGAGGAGAAGATTCGCGAGGGGTTTGCGCGGGTTGCTGCGGAGTAAGGTCGGATATCTTCCGCGTGTTTGAGGCTGTTATCGCGGGCACGCCTTGCTCCCACAAGGCGTGCGTATCACTTGTAGGAGCAAGGCTTGCCCGCGATGGCGATCTAACCGGCGACGCTATCAGGGGCCGATTCCGGGCTCAGTAATTTCTTCTCAAGATGATCCAGGTGCTCGGTCATCAACCCCACGGCAGCCTTGGCGTCTGCGCGCTCTATCGCCTCGACAATCGCCGCATGCTCCTGCCACGCACAATGACTGGGCGACTGTTCTTCGTAGCAGGCGATAGCCAGCGATGTCAGCGGCACCAGGCTGCCAAGAAATTGTGCCAGCGGCGCGTTACCGGCGACTTGCGCCAGTTGCAGATGGAATTCACCTGACAGGCGAATGGAGGGCCCACGCTGGTTTTGCTCGATACAGCGGCGTTCGCGTTCGATCAGTTCGCGTAACTGCGGCAGATGCCGGGAAGTCGGTTGCTGACAGGCCAGTCGCACCAGGGTGGTTTCAGTCAGCCTGCGGGCGTGGAGTATCTGGCGGGTTTGTTCGGCATCGGGCGCCGCGACTTGCGGGCGATGATTGGGCCGCAGGATGACCACCCGCTGATGGGACAAACGCGCCAGTACCTGGCGGATGATACTGCGGCTGACGCCGAATGCCTGGCCAAGGCTTTCTTCGGTGAAGCGGCTGGCCGGGGCGATGCGTTGTTCGAGAATGGCGTCGAAAATCTGCGGATAGATGTCATCGACGCAACGCTTCTTTTCGCTCTGGCGGCGCAAGGGCAGGGCGGCGGAAATCGAGAAAACGGGATTCTTCAAGGCGTAGGAACTCATGGCCAGTCTCCAGTCCGGTTGCCGATAGGGGGGTTCTACAAACAGTTATTGGCCCAGATTGTCGTCCGGGATGTTCAATTCAATGCCCATCCGTTTCCCTTCCTGAAGGATGTGCCGGCGCATTTCGGCGCTGGCCAGGGCGCTGTTCTTGTTGCGGATCGCGCGTACCACGGCTTCGTTTTCTTCCAGGCGCTCGGCCAAATGTTCTGGTGAGTTGCGCAGCATCTCGGCGCTCTGTTTAAGGGCGTTACTGGTTTGCTGCACAACGTTCTGGAAGATCGGGTTCGAGGTCAGGGTAAACAGCTCTTCGTGGAACGCGATGTAGGCGTTCATTCCGGCTTCGCTGTCGTTGGCTTCGAGGGCTTCGCGCATGTCCATCAACGTCAGGCGCAGTTGGCCGATTTCCTTGCTGCTGATGGACTGGGCAACCAACCCGACAATGAACGGCTCGAGGGTGTAACGCAGTTGCAGCACATCCTCGAGACTGGCGCCGGCTACGCCACTGTCGTTGGCGGGGGCGTCGTTCAGGTTGGCCTCCAGCACCACCACGCCTTTGCCGGGCATGGAGCGCACCAGGCCGAGGGTCTCCAGCACGATCACCGCTTCACGCAGGCTAGGCCGGCTGATACCCAGTTGTTCAGCCAGTTCGCGTTGCCCCGGCAACATGTCGCCAGAGCGCCACTGCCCGCGCGCCAACGCGGCACGAAGCTTTTCAACCACTGAATTTACAACTGTCGACGAGGTGATCACTGTTCGCTCCATGAGAGACGGTAAAACGCTGATTGTTGTGCCTGCCAGTGACAGGCACACGTTCGGTCAAAACTCTTGCTGATGTGCCGGTGTCGCTGATTTACGTGACTGGAAGGCGTAGCCCTGCTCGCCGGACAGTACCTTGTTGGCACGCTGGATATCGATGTCTTTTTCCCAGCGGGCGATGGCCACGGTGGCGACGCAGTTACCGATCAGGTTGGTCAGTGCCCGGCCGATGCCCATGAACCAGTCCACCGCCAATACCAGCACCAGGCCCACCACCGGAATCGCCGGGATCGCGGTCAGGGTCGCCGCCAGAATCACCAAGGCCGAGCCGGGAATGCCGTGGGCACCTTTGGAGGTGATCAGCGAAACCAACAGGATCGTCAGCAAATCGCTCATGGCCAGCGGTGTGCCGGTGGCGTTGGCGATGAACACGATGGCCAGGGTCAGGTAGATCGAAAAACCATCGAGGTTGAACGAGTAACCGGTGGGAATCACCAGGCCAACCGTCGAGCTGCCGATGCCCAGGTGCTCCAGTTTGCGCATGATCTGCGGGAGCACGGCGTCAGAGGAGGCGGTGCCCAGGACGATCAGCAATTCTTCGCGCAGGTACTTGAGAAATGGCAGCAGCCGCAGGCCGGAAAGGCGCATCACCAGCCCCAGGATCAACGACACGAACACTGCACATGTCAGGTAGAACAGGCCGATCAGGCTGCCCAGGTGTTGCAGCGAATCCAGGCCATATTTGCTGGTGGTGAAGGCAATCGCACCAAACACACCAATCGGTGCCAGACGCACGATCATGCCCATGATGCGGAAGATCACATGGCTGAGCTCGTTGATCAGTCGCGAGATTCCCGACGCCGCTTCACCCACCAGGTTCAGCGCGCTGCCGAACAAGACCGAGAACAGCAGCACTTGCAGGATGTTGTTGTCGGCAAAGGCGCCAATCACCGAGGTCGGGATCAGGTCCATCAGGAACTGCGTGGTGGTGTGCATGTGCTGGCCGCGCTGGGCGATATCGCCCATGTCGGCGGTGGAAAGCTGATCCAGATGAATGTTCGCGCCGCTGCCGATGCCGGTGCTGAACGCGAATACCAGACCGATCACCAGGGCGACGGTGGTCAGCACTTCGAAGTAGATCACCGATTTGAGGCCGATGCGTCCGACCTTTTTCAGATCGCCAGCGCCGGAAATGCCGCTGACCACCACGCAGAACACGATCAGGCCGATGAGCATTTTGATCAGTTTGATGAAGCCGTCGCCGAGGGGTTTTAACTGGGCGGAGTATTCGGGAAGGGCCAGTCCGCAGATGATGCCGAGCACCAGTCCAAGGACAACTTGAAGGAAGATTGAGCGCGAGCACCATCTGAGCATGGGAGGAGTCCTGGTGAGTGTCCTGGGTGCCGTGCGCTGTGCGCATCAGATTCAGGACTTAATTATTGTGGTCTTACCGGTATGTCCAGTGCGGGCGCAGTTTAGGCGCTGTTTTCAGAGGGCTGCAAGCAGAAAATGACGAATTGGCTTTACCGGTCTTACCAGTTGTGCGGTAAGGGCCGATCTTGAGCGGTTTCGCAGGCGAAAAAAAACCGGCCATCACTGGCCGGTTTCTTTTTGCTGCGGTCAAGCGGGCTGATTAAGCGCCATATACCGGCAGCTTCTTGCAGATGGCCTTGACCTTCTCGCGAACGGCGTCGATCACCGCTTCGTTGGAAAGGTCAGCCAGGATGTCGCAGATCCAGCCGGCCAGCTCTTTGCACTCAGCTTCTTTGAAGCCACGAGTGGTCACAGCCGGAGTACCGAAGCGCAGACCGGAGGTGACGAACGGGGAGCGTGGATCGTTCGGTACCGAGTTCTTGTTCACGGTGATAAACGCTTTGCCCAGAGCGGCGTCGGCGTCTTTACCGGAGATTTCCTGCTTGATCAGCGACAGCAGGAACAGGTGGTTTTCAGTACCGCCGGAGACCACGTCAAAACCGCGCTCGATGAACACACCGGCCATGGCCTGGGCGTTCTTGACCACTTGTTGCTGGTAGGTCTTGAACTCAGGCTGCAGTGCTTCCTTGAAGCAGATCGCTTTAGCGGCGATCACGTGTTCCAGCGGGCCGCCCTGGGCACCCGGGAATACGGCGGAGTTCAGCTTCTTCTCGATGTCGGCGTTGGCGCGAGCCAGGATCAGGCCGCCACGTGGACCGCGCAGGGTCTTGTGGGTGGTGGTGGTGACCACGTCAGCGAATGGAACCGGGTTCGGGTAGACGCCAGCAGCGACCAGACCGGCTACGTGAGCCATGTCGACGAACAGGTAGGCGCCAACCTTGTCAGCGATCTCACGGAAGCGTGGGAAGTCCAGAATCTGCGAGTAGGCAGAGAAACCGGCCACGATCATTTTTGGCTTGTGTTCTACAGCCAGACGCTCGACTTCGTCGTAGTCGATCAGGCCGTTGCTGTCGATGCCGTACTGCACGGCGTTGTACAGCTTGCCGGAGGAGGAAACGCTGGCGCCGTGGGTCAGGTGACCGCCGTGGGCCAGGCTCATGCCCAGGATGGTGTCGCCCGCTTGCAGCAGGGCCAGGTAAACGGCGCTGTTGGCTTGCGAGCCGGCGTGTGGCTGGACGTTGGCGTAATCGGCGCCGAACAGTTGCTTGGCGCGGTCGATGGCCAGCTGCTCTACCACGTCGACGTACTCGCAACCGCCGTAGTAGCGCTTGCCTGGGTAGCCTTCGGCGTACTTGTTGGTCAGAACCGAGCCTTGAGCTTCCATCACCGCTGGGCTGGTGTAGTTTTCCGAAGCGATCAGCTCAATGTGTTCTTCCTGGCGCTGAGCTTCTTGCTCCATGGCGGCAAAAAGGTCGGCGTCGTACTTGGCAATAGTCAAATCACGGCTGAACATGGCGGTCCTCAAGGATCGGGGGCAGAAAAGGAAGGCATTCTAACTCAATGGGTTTTGTCTGGCATATGAAAGGACATCATGTCGCAGACAAGTGGTGTTCATGAGCCATTGGGGCGACGAATAACGCCTGTGGCGAGGGAGCTTGCTCCCGCTGGATTGCGAAGCGATCCCAAAATGGGTGAATGTGGTGTGTCAGGTGGAGCACGGTTGTGGTTTTGCGACTGCTTCGCCCGAGCGCGGACCGGCCGGCGGGAGCAAGCTCCCTCGCCACAAAGATCTCAGTCGAACATGAACAACGCATCATTGCTGAACTGCGCTTCGAAATGCGCCGCCGGCATCGGGCGGCCAAACAGATAACCCTGCACCTCGTCGCAGCCGTGTTCACGCAGGAAGTCGAGCTGTTCGTGGGTTTCCACGCCCTCGGCGATCACCGCCAGGTTCAGGCTGTGGGCCATGGCAATGATCGCTCGGGCAATCTGCGCGTCCTGTTCGCCGGACGGCAGGCCGTCGACGAAGGTCCGGTCGATTTTCAGTACATCGATCGGGAATTGCTTCAAGTAGTTCAGCGATGAATAACCGGTGCCGAAGTCGTCGACGGCGATGCTCAGGCCGAGGTTTTTCAGCCCGGCGAGAATCTGCATGGCTTCGCTGACTTCACGCATCAGGATACTTTCGGTCAGTTCCAGCTCCAGGCAGGCCGGTGGCAGGCCCGTGTCCTTGAGGATGGTGGCGATGCGCGTGCCAAGCTGGCCGTCGGAGAACTGTCGCGCAGAGATGTTCACCGAGACTTTCGGAACACGGACCTTGCTCTGGTGCCAGCTCTTGAGCTGACGGCAGGCCTCGCTGATCACCCAGTCACCGACATCCACCACCAGTCCAAGCTCTTCGAGCACTGGAATGAAGTCTCCCGGTGGCACCAGTCCGCGACGTGGATGCCGCCAGCGCAGCAGGGCTTCGGCGCCGGTCAGGCGTTTACCGTCGCCGCTGAATTGCGGTTGGTAATACAGGACGAATTCGTTTTGCTCAAGGGCGTGGCGCAGGTCGCTTTCCAGTTCCAGGCGCTCCAGGGCGCTGGCGTTCATGTCCGCCTGATAGAACTGGAAGTTGTTCTTGCCGCGCTCCTTGGCGTGGTACATCGCTGTGTCGGCGTTCTTCATCAACTGGCTCAGTTCATTGCCGTCCTGCGGACTCAAGGCGATGCCGATACTGGCGGTGACAAAGAACTCGCGGCCTTCGAGGACAAACGGCTTCACCAGGCTGGCAAGGATTTGTTCGGCCACATGAATCGCCCGGTTCAGCGCGATCTCGCGGCTGGCACGCGGTTGCAGGAGCAAGGTGAACTCATCGCCACCCATGCGCGCCACCGTGTCGTCATTGTCGACGCAAGCGAGCAGGCGGGTGGCCATTTCCTTGAGCATGCGGTCGCCGGCGGCGTGGCCGAGGGAGTCGTTGATCGGCTTGAAACGGTCGAGATCGAGGAACATCAGCACGACCCACGACTTCTGCCGCTCCGCCGATTGCAGCGCGGTGTGCAACCGGTCCTGGAACAAGGTGCGGTTGGGCAGGTGGGTCAGGGCGTCATAGTAGGCGAGGCGGTGAATCCGCTGTTCGCTGGCCTTGCGCTCGCTGATGTCACTGAAGAAGCACACGTAGCTGGCGAGGTCGCCTTCGTCATCGAGTACCGCCGTAATGCCGACCCACGCCGGGTAGTGTTCACCGTTGCGGCGCTTGAGCCAGACTTCGCCTTCCCAAGTGCTGTGCTGGTGCAGTTGCTTGAGCACATAGCGCAGGTGGGCCTCCTGCTGATCATCGACGGTCAGCATGTTCGGTAGCTGGTCGAGGACCTGCGCCACTTCGTAACCGCTGACACGGCTGAAGGCTTCGTTGGCCTGCACGATGTAGCCGGCCGGGTCGGTGATCAGAATCGCCGACGTCGAGTGCTCGAAAACCGTGGCCGCCATGCGCAGGTCTTTCTCGGCGCGGCGCTGCTGGCTGATATCGCGACCGACCCCGAGCACACCTTCGAACGCGCCATGTTCATCCCAGACCAGGACCAGGCGCAGTTCGATCGGGATTTTGCGCCCGTCGGCGCGCAAACAGTCGAACAGGAACAGCTGGGTTTGCACCTGGCTGCGCAGTTGCGCCAGTTGCTCGGGTTTATCCAGAGCCTTGCTGACCCGCTCCATCAGACTGTAGATGCCGGTCAATTGTTGCGGGTTGGCGATGGTAGATTGCCAGCCGTTCTGGAAAATCCAGTCAACGTCATAGCCGAGCACGGCGTTCACCGACGGGCTGACGTAATTGAGCGAGAGTTTGCTGTCGGTGGAGAAAATCACGTCGCTGATGCTTTCAGCGAGCATCCGGTAACGCTGCTCGCTGTCGCGCAAGGATTCGCTGGCTTCGATCTGATCGGTAATGTCTTTGGCCACGCCAATGATGCGGGTGACCTGGTCATGTTTGTCCCGCGCCAGCGCCTGTTCGCGGATTTCGAAACGCCGCCATTTGCCGTCGCGGTGGCGAAAACGCAACTGGCACTGCATCAGTTGGGTGTATCCGGCCTGGCGCTGTTCCTGACGCAAGCGGTGGTAGTGATCGGCATCTTCGGGGTGCAGCAGAATCTCCCAGAAGTATTCGCCCATCTGGTGCAGTTCGGTTTTGTTGTAACCCAGCGTCTGGCCCAGGTGGTGGTTACTGAAAATCATCCGCTGGCTGATCACGTCCTGCACGTAGAGATGATCGGGGACGGTACGCACGACATCCGACCAGAAACCTTCACGCTCCAGCAGCGACAACTCGACAATTTTACGGCTGGTGATATCGCTGATGCTGAGGATCACCGCTTTGGCGTCGTGCTGTGCTTGTGGCAAATGCAACACCAGCCACAGATGCTGGTCGTGGCCCTGGGTGTCCCTGAGCTTGATCTCCAGTTCCAGCTGTTTCTGCTGGTTGAGCACGGCATCGAGCAACTGGTTGCCGATGGCATTGCCATCCAGTGGCCCGCCTTCGATCAGCAGCTTCCAGGCTTGCTCGCTGGACTGGACGTTGAGCAGGTGCAAGGCGACCTGGTTGACCTCGGTGATGCGCAACTCTTGTAGCAACTGTCGGCGTTGTTCGGCGTTCTCCAGCCACCGCTGCAATTGCTCGCTGGTGTGCAGTTGCGCCTTGTCGAGGCAGGCTTTGAGTCCGGAGAGATCCAGTACGCAGAGCGCAACACCGGTGCCGTCGAAAATGTCCCGATAGCGCCGACGTCCGTCGTGCACCTGACGCTGGCGTCGGCGCATATTCAACAATGCGATGAGTGGTAGCAGCGAGAAGGCCAAACCCAGCAGGCATTTGCCGATAAACACTGGCAGCAATTGTTCGAACACTCGTTGCCGGTCAAACAGTCCGCGTAATTGCCAGTCGCTGTTACTGAGTGGTACGACCAGTACGCTGTTCGCCAGGTCATTGGCGTTTACCGTGTCCGGTTTGTTCGAAGGTAATCCGTCGTCGCGGCTGATGATCTGTTGGTTGATGCGGTTTTCCACCACCCACAGCGGACGGATTCCTGTGTCACTCTGTTTGGTCAGTGAAGAGAAAAAAGTCGGCCGCAGGCGCAAGACCCAGTAGCCGCGCGTGTTTCCGCTGGCCTGGTGCAGCAACAGGTGCACCACCGAGCCGTCGTTGGCGTTGCTGAAGTAATGCGCCTGCGCGTGACTGCGCCGGACCAGCTCGCTCAGGTAGTCGGCATCCTGGCTGTCGCTGGCGCTGTCACTGAGGATTTTTCCCGAGGGGCTGAGCAGCGCGAGGCTGAGTAAATCAGGCAGCGATTGCTGCAGTTTGCGCAGCAGCGCCTGTTGCTGATCAACGGTCTGCGGTTTTTCGACGATCGGTAGCAGATTCAGTGCGATCTGGGCGTTGAGTGTCATGTTCAGGCTGACTTGCGCGGCCAGATCGGCGGTGTAGTCAATGGTGTACTGGCGCTGGCTGTTCTGGGTTTCGCTCAGTTGGTCGAACAACTGCCAGAGCAGCAATCCGATCAACAGCAGGACAAGCGTCGCCAATGCACCTTTCAAGGTGCCGCGCAGGGGCGATCCGGTCGCAGGACTCAGTGCGCTCACGGACGAAGGCGGAGTGACATTGGACAAACTGTGATCCTGCGGTTTGGCTGGATTGGCGCGACGTGCACTATAAGCCGGACGCCCGGAGGGCGGCTAGCATGCCTTGAGCTGTGGCAAAGTGCCAGCCCCTCTCGGCTGGACTGCCTTTCATCATTAAGGTAGCTTTGCCGGTTACGCGGGAGCGTTCCAGCTCTTAGACTCAGGCTTTTTTCGCGCGCACGAATTGATAGCGATCAATCGCTGGCGGCGCGTATGGCCTGGCCCGGGCTTCGCCCGTGCTTATATTCATCAGTCACTGACCCTAGGTTCTCCATGGCTCAATACGTCTTCACCATGCATCGGCTGGGCAAAGTTGTTCCGCCGAAGCGGGAAATCCTGAAAAACATTTCACTGTCGTTCTTCCCGGGCGCCAAGATCGGCGTGCTCGGCCTCAACGGCTCGGGTAAATCCACACTGTTGAAAATCATGGCCGGTGTCGACACCGAGTTCGACGGCGAAGCCCGTCCGATGCCGGAACTGAATATCGGCTACCTGCCGCAAGAGCCGCTGCTGGATCCGACCAAGACCGTGCGTGACGTGGTCGAGGAAGCGGTCAGCGTGATCAAGGATGCGCAAGCTCGCCTGGATCAGGTCTACGCCGAATACGCCGACCCGGATGCCGACTTCGACAAACTGGCCGCCGAACAGGCCAAGCTCGAAGCCATCCTGCAGGCGGGCGACGGTCACAACCTGGATCGCCAGCTGGAAGTCGCCGCCGATGCGCTGCGTCTGCCGGCCTGGGATGCCAGGATCGAACACCTGTCCGGTGGTGAAAAGCGTCGTGTGGCCCTGTGCCGCCTGCTGCTGTCCGCACCGGACATGCTGCTGCTCGACGAACCGACCAACCACCTGGACGCCGACTCCGTGGCCTGGCTGGAGCATTTCCTCCATGACTTCCCGGGTACCGTGGTTGCGATCACGCACGACCGTTACTTCCTGGACAACGTCGCCGGCTGGATTCTGGAACTCGACCGCGGCGCCGGTATTCCTTACGAGGGCAACTATTCGGGCTGGCTTGAAGCCAAGTCCGATCGTCTGGCCGCCGAATCCAAACAGCAGTCGGCCCATGAAAAGGCCATGAAGGAAGAACTGGAGTGGGTGCGCAAAGGCGCCAAGGCCCGTCAGTCGAAATCCAAGGCGCGTCTGCAACGCTTCGAAGAAATGCAATCGCAGGAATTCCAGAAGCGCAGCGAAACCAACGAGATCTACATCCCGGCCGGTCCACGCCTGGGCGACAAGGTCATCGAATTCAAGAACGTCAGCAAGGGCTATGGCGATCGCGTGCTGATCGACAACCTGTCGTTCTCCATGCCTAAAGGCGCCATCGTCGGCGTGATCGGCGGTAACGGTGCGGGTAAATCCACGCTGTTCCGCATGCTGATGGGCAAGGAAACACCGGATTCGGGCAGCATCGAAGTCGGTGAAACCGTGCAGCTGGCCTGCGTCGACCAGAGCCGCGAAGACCTGGACGGCAGCAAGACCGTGTTCCAGCAGATCTCCGACGGTTCCGACCAGATCCGCATCGGCAACTACGAGATCCCGTCGCGCACTTATGTCGGTCGCTTCAACTTCAAGGGCGGCGATCAGCAGAAGTTCGTCAAGGACCTGTCCGGTGGTGAGCGTGGTCGCTTGCACCTGGCCCTGACCCTGAAAGAGGGCGGCAACGTCCTGCTGCTCGACGAACCGTCCAACGACCTCGACGTTGAAACCCTGCGTTCCCTGGAAGAAGCCCTGCTGGACTTCCCGGGCGCCGCCATTGTGATCTCTCACGATCGGTGGTTCCTTGACCGCGTCGCGACTCACATCCTGGCGTACGAAGACGACTCGCAAGCGGTGTTCTTCGAAGGTAACTACACCGAGTACGAAGCCGACCGCAAAAAGCGTCTTGGCGATGCCGCTTCCCAGCCACACCGGGTGCGTCACAAGAAACTGGCCTGATCGGCCGGGTGCATGAAAAACGGAGCCTTCGGGCTCCGTTTTTTTTGCGTGAGCTTTCTCTGGCTCAGGGCTCAGGGCTCAGGGCTCGGTTCAGTTCGGCTCGATGCGGATGATTTCGATCAACTGATCGCCGGCCGGTCGTTGCCAGAGCACTTCGTCGTTCAGCTGTGCGCCGAGCAGCGCCCGTCCCAGCGGTGAGCTCCAGTTGATCAGGCCTTTGGCGGCATTGGCCTGATCTTCGCCAACCAGTTGCACGCGTCGTTCGGTGCCCCGTTCATCGGCGTAGGTCACCCAGCTGCCAATCTGAACCTTCTTGGTGGAAGTGGCCGGTGTCACTACTTGAGCGCTTTGCAGGCGTTGCTTGAAGTAACGCAAATCACGCTCGAGATCGGCCAGCCACTGTGGGTCAGCCTCCTCGCGGGCCGATTGTTCGCCGTGCAGGTTTTGCAACTCGGCGACTTTGGCCTGCAGCAGGGCGAGGCCTTCGGGCGTGACGTAGTTGGGCTGCGTGCTGACCTGGCGTTCAACCGGTTGGTCGGCTTGTGGGGTGGCGTTATCTTCATTGACGAAAGCGCGGCTCATGGCGGTTCTCCCTGAATGGGGTTTCGGCCATCGTCGCAGGCTTCTGGTTTCGAAGGTTGTCCGAAAACGACCTGCTGCGAGCGATAGCCCCTTGCTACACCCTTGAAAGGTGGTGATCAATCCATCGTCGTGGTTGCAAGGTGGGCGTGTTCAGCCAGTTCCTGTTCGATGAACGCGGCGATCATGGCTCGATACACCTGCTCGATGACCTGCGGGTTGGCACCGACCTCTTCAGACAGTGCCCGGACTTTGGCGATGACCTGTTCAACACGCTGCGGTGCCTTCACCGCGTCGCTGTCTTTCTTGAAGCGAGCGGCCTGCGACACATAAGCGCCGCGCGCGGCCAACAGGCTGACAATTTGCCGATCCAGCCGGTCAATGTTATCGCGTACTTCCTCGAGGGAGCGGCAGTTGGCATCCATGTAGTTTGAGCTCCTTGTATAAACATAGTCTTCAACGTCGGGGGATTCACACTCCCGTTGTGGGAGCGGGGTTCAATAGTGATACCACTTCACCTCAAGCATAACCTCGTTTTCGGGGGAAGCGATGTGGCTGAACTCACGTTGGGCGCTCAGGCGCAGGCCGAGGTTACGCGACAGCTCCCACTGCTGGTTCAGACTCAGGCTGCGGCGCACTTCACCATTGGTGAAGTAATCACCTTTGGTTTCCAGGCTCAGATTGCCCAACGGGTTCTTCCACAGAACACCGCTGTTGAAACCGGCGGCGGGAGTGATGAAACCGGCAAAGTCGCTGTTGTGCTCGATGCGTACGGTGCCAAGGGCGAAGCCGAGAACGTCGTCGCCCAGTTGCCAGGTGCCGCCGGCGCCGCCGTTGACATGGCTGACCAGGGTTTCGTCGTTATGCTTTCCCGGGACCCGTTCCAGGCCACCGGTCACCTGCCAGGACCACGGTTGCAGCAGCTCGTTGCGCGGGGTCAGTGAGCGGATGGTCGCGAGGTCCAGTTGCTGCAATTGCCAGTGATTGCCTTCGTACTGGCGCAGCTTCATCTGGAGAATTTCAATCTGCGCACCGAGGGGAAAGCTTTCGGCGTTGTCGTTGAGGTCGTGATAGGCCATGCGCAGGCCATATTCACCAAAGGCTTTGTCGCCACGGGTGCCGATGCCGGCCTGCCAGGTGCGCGATTCGTGACCGTTTTCCGGCAAGCCCGGGCGTTCGATGGACAACTCCGGTGGCGGGTTCTGGTTGATCGCCCGCAGCAGCTCGAAGCTGCGTTGGGCGCGCTGTGGATCGCGTTCCTGGCCGTTGGCGCGGTAGCGCTCAAGACGGTAGGCCGCGTCGATAATCAGTGCCAGACGATCACGTGGCAGCGCCTTGAAGGTCGGCTCCTGCAAGCGTTTCTGGTCGGCGCTGACCTTCAACACCCATTGCTGTTCATCGCCTGAGAGCGGTTTGGCACGGCTCAACAGCTCACGTTCGCGGGACGGACGGTAATCGATTTTCTCCACCAGCCCGGCGTCTTTCACGGCTTTGACGGTGTCGGTGGGGATCGCCGTCAGCGGGAATTGTTCGGTGAGCCTGAGGCTCGGTCGCGCCACTTGCAGCAACTCCAGCAAGCGGTAGGAGCAGTTTTCATCGAAGAAGAAATAATCGAACTGAATCTGCTTGAGCTCCCAGACATGCTCGACCATGCGCTCGGTTTCTGCCTGTGTCAGGTTCAACCGGTACTCCCACAGATCGCGGTTTTCCAGGCTGCGGTATTCCGAGAGTTTTTCCTGGTAGGGCACCAGCGCGAACAGCCCCGGATAGCCGCCCATCAGGCCTTTCCAGGCATACAGAATGCTGTTGTCCGAACCTTCGATATAAGCGCCGAAATTGATCGCGTAACTGAGCAGGGCAGTGTGGTCGGTTTGCACGTCAGCCTGATCGATGCGCAACAAGGTATGACCGAACATCGATGACGGGCTGTTCAGATAGGCCGCCGGAAAAATCATCACCGCGCTGTGGGGTGATACGTCCTTGAACCATTGTTTGAACTCGCTGCAATCCACCGTCGGCAAATCGTTCAGGTTCAGTTGGGCTTTCAACCAGCGGGTACGTGCCGGGTAAACACATTGCGCGTGCTGCTGGCCTTTGCTGGCGGGAGCGTAGAGCGCTTGTACGGTGGCCGCCAGCTCTGCGTCGGGATGTTCGGCGCCGTTGGCCGCCAGGAAGAACTTCTTGTCGCTGACATAGCTGCGCCAGCCACCGAGTTTTGCGCTTTCGTAGTGGCCCAGGGAAATCCAGAACCGGTCGTTGGCCAGTTGCTGCAAACGTTGGTTGTCGATCAGAGTCGCGGCGGACAGCGGGGCGCAGACAAACAGCGCCAGACAGGCAAGGCGTTTGAGCATGGTGGGCTACTTAATTCAAAAAAAGACCCAAAGTGGGCTAGGTCCAAAAAACAAAACCCGCTCCGGTAACAGAGCGGGTGAGGTCGAGCTTAAGCCGGGGTGGCATATTTGGCCAGGCGAGCATCGCCTTTGAGTACCGCCAGGGTATTGGTATGCACGTCTTCAGCGGTCACGTCAGCCTTGCTGAAAATCTGCTGGAAATGCTCGTGGGTGACGGTGGCGAAATACGCACGGTCTTGCGGCGCGACGCCCAGTACCACGGCATAGGTGGTCAGCGCTTCGCCGGAGCCCTTGGCCATGTCTTCGGACAGTTCGTTCATCATGCCGTTCATGGCGATCCAGGATTTGCCGCCATAGGTCAGCGCGGCGTTGGTTGCGCAACCGTTGGTGCCGGATGTCATGCCGAAAGTGGCGTTGCCAGAAGTGCCGTTGGTGGTGGATGCCAGGAAGTGTGCCGGGGTGCCACGCTGACCTTCGAACAGCATGTTGCCCCAACCGCAATCCGGGCCGCCTGGCGCCTGGGCCATGGCGTTGAGGGATGCAACGGTGAAGAGAGTACCAAGAAGAATCCGTTTCATAGCTGTGTTCTCTTTTGTTTGCGTACCAATGGACAGGGGTTCTGGCGCCGCTCCGACGCCATTGGGCCGGTGATTAGTCCAGCCGCGCAGTTTGGAGTTTAGGCACGATCCGGGGGTTCCGTGATTTTTTGCCAAACATTCCCAGTAACCATTGATTTAGCCCTGGCCCGTCCAGGGTTTGGCTCTTGACTATGCTTTTACCCAAGGCGCGCCTTGCCAGTCGGGCACGGGCAGCGCCAGAATGCCTTCAATTGCCCCGCCTGATGTAAGGAAGCCCGATGCCTGATCCTGTTGCTGCCAGCTTGCGTCTAGCGCCTGAAGCGCTGACCCGTCCGTTTTCCGCTGAACAGTTCAGCTTCTCTACCACCAATGAGCTGGAGCCTTTTCGCGGCGTGCTCGGCCAGGAACGTGCGGTTGAAGCCTTGCAGTTTGGTGTGGCCATGCCACGCCCCGGTTACAACGTGTTTGTCATGGGTGAGCCCGGTACCGGCCGGTTCTCTTTCGTCAAACGCTACCTGAAAGCCGAAGGCAAACGCCTGCAGACCCCGGCGGACTGGGTCTACGTCAACAATTTCGATGAGCCGCGCGAACCTCGCGCACTGGAGTTGCCGTCGGGGACGGCCGGTGCGTTCATCACCGACATCAACGGCCTGATCGATAACCTGCTGGCGACGTTTCCAGCGGTCTTCGAGCACCCGTCCTACCAGCAAAAGAAGAGTGCCATCGACCGCGCCTTCAATCAGCGCTACGACCGTGCACTGGACGTGATCGAGCGCCTGGCGCTGGAGAAAGAAGTCGCGCTGTACCGTGACAGCACCAACATCGCCTTCACCCCGATGAGCGAAGGCAAGGCGCTGGACGAAGCGGAATTCGCCCAGTTGCCGGAAGCCGTTCGCGAGCGCTTTCACGAGGATATTTCCGGACTGGAAGAGCGGCTGAACGAAGAGTTGGCCAGCTTGCCGCAGTGGAAGCGCGAGTCGAGCAATCAACTGCGCCAGCTTAACGAAGAAACCATCACCCTGGCCTTGCAGCCATTGCTTTCGCCGCTGTCGGAAAAGTACGCAGAAAACGCGGCGGTGTGCGGTTACCTGCAAGCGATGCAGGTGTATCTGCTCAAGACGGTGGTCGAGCAACTGGTCGATGACAGCAAGACCGACGCGGTCGCCCGTAAGTTGCTCGAAGAGCAATATGGCCCGAGCCTGGTGGTCGGTCATCCGCACAGTGGCGGTGCCCCTGTGGTGTTCGAACCGCACCCGACTTACGACAACCTGTTCGGCCGTATCGAGTACAGCACTGATCAGGGCGCGCTCTACACCACTTATCGGCAGTTGCGTCCGGGCGCGCTACACCGGGCCAACGGCGGCTTCCTGATTCTGGAAGCCGAAAAAATGCTCAGCGAACCCTTTGTCTGGGATGCGCTGAAGCGGGCCTTGCAGTCACGCAAACTGAAAATGGAATCGCCGCTGGGCGAGCTGGGCCGACTGGCCACGGTGACCCTGACACCGCAACATATTCCGTTGCAGGTCAAAGTCGTCATCATCGGCGCACGCCAGCTGTATTACACGCTGCAAGACCTCGATCCGGATTTCCAGGAGATGTTCCGGGTACTGGTGGATTTCGATGAAGACATCCCGATGGTCGATGAGAGCCTCGAGCAGTTTGCTCAGTTGCTCAAAACCCGCACCTCGGAAGAAGGCATGGCCCCGCTGACCGCCGATGCAGTGGCGCGTCTGGCGACCTACAGTGCGCGGCTGGCCGAGCATCAGGGCCGTTTGTCGGCGCGCATTGGCGATCTGTTCCAGTTGGTCAGCGAGGCGGACTTCATTCGCGATCTGGCCGGTGACGAGATGACTGATGCCGGGCACATCGAACGTGCGCTCAAGGCCAAGGCCACCCGCACCGGGCGTGTGTCGGCGCGGATTCTCGATGACATGCTGGCCGGGATCATCCTGATCGACACCGCGGGCGCGGCGGTCGGCAAGTGCAACGGGCTGACGGTGCTGGAAGTCGGCGACTCGGCCTTCGGCATACCGGCGCGAATCTCTGCCACGGTTTACCCCGGTGGCAGCGGCATCGTCGACATCGAGCGTGAGGTCAACCTCGGGCAGCCGATCCACTCCAAGGGCGTGATGATCCTCACCGGGTATCTGGGCAGCCGTTACGCCCAGGAATTCCCGTTGGCGATCTCGGCGAGTATCGCGCTGGAGCAGTCCTACGGTTACGTCGATGGCGACAGTGCATCGCTGGGCGAGGCCTGCACGTTGATTTCGGCATTGTCGAAAACCCCGCTCAAGCAGTGCTTCGCGATTACCGGTTCGATCAACCAGTTCGGTGAAGTGCAGGCGGTGGGCGGGGTCAACGAGAAGATCGAAGGCTTCTTCCGTCTTTGCGAGGCGCGTGGCTTGACCGGCGAGCAGGGCGCGATCATTCCTCAGGCCAACGTCGCCACATTGATGCTCGATGAGCGGGTGCTGGCGGCTGTGCGTGCCGGGCAGTTCCATGTCTATGCGGTGCGTCAGGCCGATGAGGCACTGAGCCTGCTGGTGGGCGAGGCGGCCGGCGAGCCGGACGAAGAGGGTCAGTTCCCTGAGGGCAGCGTCAACGCGCGCGTGGTGGAGCGTTTGCGGGTGATCGCGGAAATGATCAGCGAAGATGATTTGAAAGAGGCCGAGAAGGAGCATGCGCAGGCGCAGGAAGCATTGGTTGCGGCCAAGCCTGCCTGATCCAGAAACTGTACACAGCCATTGTGGCGAGGGAGCTTGCTCCCGCTGGGCTGCGAAGCGGCCCTGAAATCGGTAACGCGGCTCTTCAGTCAGAGCGCGTGCACCGGTTTACGACTGCTTCGCCGCCGAGCGGGAGCAAGCTCCCTCGCCACGGGGTTTGTGCATGGCGCTGGGTCGTCATCGTGGTAACGATTTTTGCCGCTCGGGTGACGTCAAAAAACCAACAACGACCATTCGGCGCCTTCTAAGCTCCGTCAACTTGCTGACTCGACTTTTCTTCTATGCTCAGGACAAGGACATCGACAGTCATCACTGGATCGAGACAGCCTTCCCGTGGAGGCTGAATACCCGATTTACCGAGGGTCGCCGCCATGCCGCGCAACCTCTGCCTCACCCGCCAATGCCTGGGCCTGGTTACCCGTATTGAATGCAGTATTCGCCCGCTTGCCGGGGACACCGGTATGTGGACCTTGTTGTTTGCCGCCGGAATGGCCGGTGAGCAACCTTCCGCCATCAAGGCCCAAGGCCCGTTTCATGGTCCTTTCGTGGCTGAGTCGATACTCGATACCATCGTTGAAAGCCTGACTCTGCACGGCTATCAGCTGGCCGATGACCCGCAAATCTGGTGTTTGCACTTGCAAGCCCAGCTGCGGGAAATCAATGGTGGACGCTGCCGAAATCCGGGTGGTTTTCAGTTCAACCCCGAGCATTAGTGACTATTCGACAGGGTTGGGGTTTTCGGCCTTGTCGAGCTTGACCTCGAATCCGTATTCGACGGTATTGAGGTTGGTGCGCTGGTAGGTTTCCAGGCTGGTCGGCTGGCCGTAGAAATAATGCACCTCAACCACCGCCGGGCCTTCTGCGCTGGCGTCATGGCTGACCGCAAGAATCTCCTTCAGGTAGTTACCGCTCGCGTCCTTGGCGAAGAAGCGCCAGTCCTGGGCGGGGAATACTTTCTGGTCAACCACCAGGGCATTGCCCTTGAGCTCCAGACCTTTGGGCAGCTTCTGGGTGTCGAGGCTGCTTTTTTCAATATTGGCCAGAAACAACGGCATCGAGCCGACGGCATACGCCGGCGTCTCGGGGAACAAGGTCAGGTCGTAGGTGATGGTGGCGCGTAGCGGGTCGATTTCGAAGGCCTCGGCTGGCAATTCGATGGGCTCGCCACGTTTACCCTTATCGTCCTGGGTGAAGAAGGTCACGGGAGTGTCACCAGGGCTGAATGAGGAACCGAGCAGTTCGTCGTTGAAGCTTTTCGGGTGATCGAATTCGATGCGTGCCGCACTGGCGTCCTCGACGGACTGATTGACGTGGATGTTCTTTTTCAGCTGTTCCTCATCCAGTGTGGCGCCTTTGAGCCAGGTTGCGGCCTGATCGTCGTACACGACCACGGGCAGGTTCAGGCTCTGGAGGGTTTTATCCGTGGTATTGCGGTCGAAGCGGCGTACTGGCAGTTCCAGGTCTTTACGGGTCACGGTGACGGCCGAGAAGTCGAGGACGTTGACTTCGAGGTTTTCGATGGGACCGTTGAAGTACACCTTGGTGTAATGATGAGTCTGCTTGTGCTCGAAAGCCTGTTGCTCGTCTTCTAGCTGTTTTTCGAACGCATCGCTCCAGGCGGTCTGCTTCTGCATCTCGGCCAGTTGTTTTTGATAGAACCCGATTTGTGCGGCATCTTCGTTGATCGAGCCCGAGCGTGAGAGAAGCTGTCCGGTCGTGTCCCTGGCCTGGACAATCAGCGGATTGAGCTGGGTATCGCTGACGTCTGGTGCCAGTGCTGCGCTGTTGTTGACTTCGACCTCGGCGTAGTTCTTTTCGAGAGCCTTCAGGGTGACGCTGATGTTGTCGTCAGTGCGGGTCTGGCCCACGTCCTTTTTCGTCAGGTCGAAGGTGAATACCTTGCGCGGTGCAATGACCTCGACTTTACCTTTCAGGGTTGTCGGTTGCGGCTGGCTTTTGCTGTCGATGTTCTCGCCCTCGACAAAAGGGTAGGCCACGGTCAGGTCATCCGGATTGGTCAGGCTGGCGCTTGAAGGGCTCAACTGAATGCCGGGATCGGTTTCCGACCATTCGGGCTGGAAAGGGACGACCTTCTTGTTGCTCAGCGTGACCGACTGCCATTCCAGCCCATGCGGAAAGGGGAACTCGGAAGGCATGTTGAAGCTGAAGGGAAACACCGGCTGCAAGTCGGTCAGGTAGTCGGAGCTGGAGTCCTTGCGCAATACGAACAGGCCGTTGATGTAGGTGTCGACCAGGGCTTGGGGGGTTGGATAGTGCTTGAGCAAGGCCATGGCGTCTTCGCCGTATTCGGTGGCGATCGGCTTGATGGCAAGCTTTTGCTGTGCGCGTTCGAGCAGCAGCAACGAGCCGCCGAGGTTGGCCACGGCATCCTTGAGCTGGGGATCCTGAATCGCGTCCAGCGACTTCTCGAACTGTGCGGTCTTCTCCTCGAGGTTTTGCGGGCGCTTCTCATCGCTGGGTGAGCAGCCGCCGATCAATACCGCGAGGCAAAGGCCGACAGTCGTTAAAGGCAATCGCAAATCCATTTTCCGGTTTTCCTCTACAACGCAAATAAACAATGCGAATGCTTTGGACACTAGCAGAAAAACGCTTTGGCAGACTCGCAGGTTGTGGATTTGTCTGCGGTTTATGGGGTTTTGAGCGGCTGATATACTCGCCGCCGTTTAAAACCCTTGTGTGAGATTCAATGGAACGTTTTGTCGAAAATGCAATGTACGCCTCGCGCTGGCTGCTGGCGCCGATCTACTTCGGTTTGTCCCTGGGCCTGCTGGCCCTGGCGCTGAAATTCTTTCAGGAAGTCTTCCACGTTATCCCCAACGTGTTCTCGATGGCCGAGTCCGATCTGATTCTGGTGCTGTTGTCGCTGATCGACATGGCGCTGGTAGGCGGCCTGCTGGTGATGGTGATGATTTCCGGCTACGAAAACTTCGTGTCCGAACTCGACATCGATGAAGGCAAGGAGAAGCTCAACTGGTTGGGCACGATGGACTCTTCTTCCCTGAAGATGAAAGTCGCGGCCTCGATCGTGGCCATTTCCTCGATCCACCTGTTGCGCATCTTCATGGACGCCAGGAACGTCGATCCCGAGCACCTGAAGTGGTACGTGATCATTCACATGACCTTCGTGATCTCGGCGTTTGCCATGGGTTACCTGGACAAGCTGACCAAGCACTGATCCGCTTGGGAATGCTCCCTGTGGCGAGCGAGCTTGCTCGCGCTCGGCTGCGCAGCAGTCGTAAAACCTGAGGGCGCGATTTACCTGATGAACTGCATTGGCAGGTTTCAGGACCGCTTCGCGCCCCAGCGCGAGCAAGCTCGCTCGCCACAGCCGTTGTGAAACGGACGGGCGGCGGCGTTTCTGGCTTGTGCTTTTGTGCGCCGAGGCATATCCCTGTAAATGTCTTGGCTCGCCATCGCGCGGGGTGCGCTCATGAACCTGCAAGAGTTGAACGCCTATGCCATCGCCGGGAAGGTCGATGAGCTGAATCTGATCTCGATGGAAGGCGGGATTTATCTGTTGGAGGCACGGATACATGGCGCCGCTCATCCGCTCGACGACTCCCATGGACAAACAGTGCTTCTGCGTTCGGTGGAGCACGCTCGTGAAGTCCTTCATGCCTTTCCCAAGCTGACATTCAACCTGATTCACACCTCGGTGCACGACGAGATGTGCGGTCTGGGCACCAGCGGGGAAGAGAGCCTGAAGGTGCCCATCTCCTGATAGCGCTGACAGCCCTGATCACCGCAATGGCATCTGTGCTAGTCTGCTCGCCCTTTTGGTTCCGGGCGCTCCGGGATGCGCTGTGCACGCACGGCAATGTCCCGAGCCGTCCGCACAGCGGAGCAGTGTCATGTCCGAAGTAAATCTGTCCACCGACGAAACCCGCGTCAGCTACGGCATCGGCCGTCAGTTGGGCGACCAACTGCGCGACAACCCGCCACCGGGCGTTAGCCTGGACGCGATCCTGGCCGGTCTGACCGACGCATTCGCCGGTAAGGAAAGCCGTGTTGGCCAGGAAGCAATGTCTGCCAGCTTCAAGGTCATCCGCGAAATCATGCAAGCCGAAGCGGCTGCCAAGGCTGAAGCGGCCGCTGGCGAAGGCCTGGCATTCCTGGCTGAAAACGCCAAGCGTGACGGCATCACCACTCTGGCTTCCGGCCTGCAGTTCGAAGTACTGACTCAAGGTGAAGGCGCCAAGCCAACCCGTGAAGATCAAGTGCGCACTCACTACCACGGCACGCTGATCGACGGCACTGTGTTCGACAGCTCCTACGATCGTGGTCAGCCTGCAGAATTCCCGGTTGGCGGCGTGATCGCCGGCTGGACCGAAGCCCTGCAACTGATGAACGCCGGTAGCAAATGGCGCCTGTACGTGCCAAGCGAACTGGCTTACGGCGCACAAGGCGTTGGCAGCATTCCGCCGCACAGCGTTCTGGTGTTCGACGTTGAGCTGCTCGACGTTCTGTAAGCCCCCGAATGTGTAGGAGCAGAGCTTGCTAGCGATCGCATCACTGCGGTTTTACCGTTGAACCGGGTCGCCTGCATTGCGAGCAAGCTTTGCTCCTACGGGGTTTACGTCACTCATATTTCGAACTTGGTGTTCGAATCATTCATCGGGCGCAATGCCCGGGCGTAGCAGAATAGGAACAGGTTGCGTACCAGCTCCTTGAGCACCACTGGCTCGCTGGAACTCAGGCCATTGAGGTCGAGGTCGCCCTGGTCTTGCAGCTCACTCAAGGCTTCTTCTTCCAATACCGCACACACTTCCCCGGTTTCCCGATGCAGGATCCTGAGGTACGGGTGTGGACGATCCAGCCATGCATCGATCAAGTAAGTCATGATGCTCATCTCCTTTTTAATGGTTTGATGAGAATAATTCCTATTCAATTAATAGCAAGTACCTATTGGCGATTTCTGCTGTTTTCTGTAGGGGAATTGCTGAGCGTCAAAACGGCTGGCGTTTTGCTATTGGGAGGATTGCTGGGGGATCAGGCGAGGGTGAGGCTCCATCCCACGCAGGGCGCAGGATGGAATACAGCAGGTTCAGACTTTTCTGACGAACTCGGATTTGAGCTTCATCGGGCCGATACCGTCGATCTTGCAGTCGATGTCGTGGTCGCCATCGCACAGGCGGATGTTCTTGACCTTGGTGCCGACCTTGACCACCAGCGATGTGCCCTTGACCTTGAGGTCCTTGATCACGGTAATGGTGTCGCCATCTTGCAGGACGTTGCCAACCGAATCCTTTTTCACGGTTTCATCGGACGCTGCGTCGGCTTCGCCGTTGGCGGACCACTCGTGGGCGCACTCTGGGCAGATCAGTTGGGCGCCGTCTTCATAGGTGTATTCGGAATTGCATTTCGGGCAGGGTGGCAACGTGCTCACTAAAGCTCCTTGGATTCAGGATGGCTAAAAGCGCACATTATATAGGGTTTTAAGCAGGAGAGGGCGCAGCGGTGACAAGCCTGTGGGAGCGGGCTTGCTCGCGAAGACTGACGAACATTCAACATTGATGTCGACTGCTATGCCGCTTTCGCGAGCAAGCCCGCTCCCACAAAGGTTGGCTCTTAGTGCGTGCGGGCGACCGCAAACTCGCTCAGTTCGACCAATGCATCCCGGTATTCGCTGGCAGGCAGCATTTCGAGGCATTTGATCGCACGGGCCACGTAATCGCGGGCCAGTTGTGCGGTGTAGTCCAGCGAGCCCGAGGCTTCCACGGCAGCGCGGATGCTTTCCAGGTCTTCGATACCACCTTTCTGAATTGCCCGGCGCACCAGTGCCGCTTGTTCTGGCGTGCCTTCGCGCATGGTGTAGATCAGCGGCAGGGTCGGCTTGCCTTCGGCCAGATCGTCACCGACGTTCTTACCCAGGGTTTCAGCGTCGCCTTTGTAATCCAGCAGGTCGTCGACCAGTTGGAAGGCCACGCCGAGGTGGTCGCCAAAGGTGCGCAAGGCTTCGCTCTGTTCTGGCGTCGCGCCAGCCAGGGCCGCGGCACTGTGGGTCGAAGCCTCGAAAAGCATCGCGGTTTTGCCGCGGATGACTTCCATGTAGGTTTCTTCGGTAGTGCTGGCGTCGCGCACCTTGGACAGCTGCAGGACTTCGCCTTCAGCGATGATCCGCGTGGCTTGCGAGAGAATCTTCATCACCGGCATCGAGCCCAGTTCGACCATCATCTCGAACGAACGCGAGTACAGGAAGTCACCCACCAGCACGCTCGGGGCATTGCCCCACATGGCGTTGGCGGTCGAGCGGCCACGGCGCATGCCGGACATGTCGACCACGTCGTCGTGCAGCAGGGTGGCGGTGTGCAGGAATTCGATGGTGGCGGCCAGCAAGCGCATGTCGTCGCCTTCGCGCCCCAGGGCCTTGCCACACAGCAACACTAATAAAGGACGCAGGCGTTTACCGCCAGCCGAGGTAATGTAGTCGCCGATTTTCGATACCAGCGGCACTCGGGAAGTCAGCTGCTTCTTGATGATGCCGTCGACGGCGTTAAAATCGTCCGCCACCGCGCGGTAGAAAGCTTGGGGTTGCATCAGCGACAGTCGCTCCAGAAGGGTTGCGCGGCATGCTAGGACCCACGTCCGGGCCTGTCAAGGCGCGATGGACGGCCACTTGCAACGCGCTCGTGCCTTGCGTACAATCGCGCACCCTGAACTTCCTGGGCAGCACCTGCCTTACGCAATTGCATTTGGGTCGTTCCATCCCATGCAGCCATGCCAGCCAATACCTCTTCTTATAAAGAGCTGGGTGAGCAGGATTATCGGAGAAATACCATGTCGTACGCAGTAATCGTTACTGGTGGCAAGCAATACAAGGTCGCCCCAGGTGAATACCTGAAGATCGAGAAACTGGAAATCGCTACCGGCGAATCCGTGACTTTTGATCGCGTTCTGTTGGTCGCCAATGGCGATGACGTGAATATCGGCGCTCCAGTTGTTGCTGGCGCTACCGTTGTGGCTGAAGTGATCTCCCAAGGTCGTCACGATAAAGTCCGCATCATCAAGTTCCGTCGTCGTAAGCACCACATGAAGCGTATGGGCCACCGCCAGTGGTACACCGAGATCAAAATCACCGGTATTCAGGCTTAATTTCAGCCTAATTCCTCACTAGGAGAATTGAACTCATGGCACACAAAAAAGCTGGTGGTAGTACCCGTAACGGTCGCGACTCAGAAGCCAAACGCCTTGGCGTGAAGATGTATGGCGGCCAGAAAATCATTCCGGGCAACATCATCGTGCGTCAGCGCGGCACCCAATTCCACGCCGGTTACGGTGTTGGCATGGGTAAAGATCACACCCTCTTCGCGAAAATCGAAGGCGTGATCAAGTTTGAAGTAAAAGGCGCGTTCAACCGCCGTTACGTGAGCGTTGTCGCGGCTTAATTGCGCGATCGCTGGAAAAGCCCTGTCTTGCGACGGGGCTTTTTCGTTTGTGGGGTGAGTCTCTTGCAAAACTGTTTGTATGGGCTGCCGGCGCTGGATTATGCGGTCGTTGATTGAGGTCGCTGCGCTCATTTTTGCAAGAGTCTTATGTCTTAGTGTTTTTCGGCTCGTCCGTATGGCGAGAGGCGTTTTGTTATGAAGTTTGTTGATGAAGTATCGATTCGAGTAAAGGCTGGCGATGGCGGCAATGGCTGCATGAGTTTCCGTCGGGAAAAATTCATCGAAAACGGCGGTCCTAACGGCGGTGACGGTGGTGACGGCGGCTCGGTCTACATGATCGCCGACGAAAACCTCAACACCCTGGTCGACTACCGTTACACCCGGCACTTCGATGCCGAGCGTGGCGCCAACGGCGGCAGCACTGACTGCACCGGTAAAAAAGGTGAAGAGCTGGTCCTGCGGGTTCCGGTCGGCACCACGGTCATTGACTCTGCTACGCAAGAAGTCATTGGCGACCTGACCAAGGCTGGTCAGCGTCTGTTGGTGGCGCATGGCGGCTGGCACGGTCTGGGTAACACCCGTTTCAAATCCAGTACCAACCGCGCGCCGCGCCAGACTACGCCGGGCAAGCCGGGCGAGCAGCGTGACCTCAAGCTGGAAATGAAGGTGTTGGCCGACGTGGGCCTGCTGGGCTTGCCGAATGCCGGCAAAAGTACCTTTATCCGTTCGGTCTCGGCGGCCAAGCCGAAAGTTGCCGATTATCCGTTCACCACGCTGGTGCCAAACCTTGGTGTGGTCAGCGTCGATCGCTGGAAGAGCTTCGTCATTGCTGACATTCCAGGTCTGATCGAAGGTGCTTCCGACGGCGCGGGCCTGGGGATTCGCTTCCTCAAGCACTTGTCGCGTACCCGTCTGTTGCTGCACCTCGTCGACATGGCGCCGCTGGATGACACCAGTGCTCCGGACGCAGCTGAAGTCATTGTCAGCGAGCTGACCAAGTTCAGCCCTTCGCTGGCAGAGCGCGATCGCTGGCTGGTGCTGAACAAGTGCGACCAGATCCTTGAAGAAGAGCACGAAGAGCGGGTCAAGGAGATCGTTGATCGTCTGGAGTGGACCGGTCCGGTCTACGTGATCTCGGCCATTGCCAAAGAAGGCACCGAGCGCCTGACGCGCGACATCATGCGTTACCTGGAGGATCGTGCCGATCGTCTGGCTAACGACCCGGTCTACAAGGAAGAGTTGGCCGATCTCGATCAGCGCATCGAAGATGAAGCCCGCGCCCAGTTGCAGGCGCTGGATGACCAGCGTGCCCTGCGCCGCAGCGGCGTGAAGTCGGTCCATGACATCGGTGACGATGACTGGGACGAAGAAGATGTGGATGATGAAGATGGTCCGGAAATCATTTACGTGCGCGACTGATTCGTTGCAGTAAACTTAAGCGCCGCTCTATCGAGCGGCGTTTTGGTATCTGGAAATCGGTAGTCACGAATAACGTTACGGGCAGCGCTGGGTCGCGCTGTCCTCAAGCTAAGGTTGAAGATGATGCGGAGCAAGGTGACAGGTGCGCAGCGTTGGGTCGTGAAGATCGGCAGCGCTTTGCTGACGGCTGACGGCAAGGGTCTGGATCGCGCAGCAATGAGCGTCTGGGTTGAGCAGATGGTCGCGCTGCATGAGGCGGGTGTCGAGCTGGTGCTGGTGTCCTCGGGGGCGGTAGCGGCAGGCATGAGTCGCCTTGGCTGGACCGCACGACCCAGTGCGATGCACGAGTTGCAGGCGGCTGCAGCCATCGGTCAGATGGGGTTGGTGCAGGCCTGGGAGTCGAGCTTTGCCGAGCATGGTCGGCACACGGCGCAGATTCTCCTGACTCACGATGACTTGTCCGATCGCAAGCGTTACCTCAATGCCCGCAGCACCTTGCGAGCGCTGGTCGATCTCAAGGTCATTCCGGTGATCAACGAGAACGATACGGTGGTCACCGACGAAATCCGTTTCGGTGACAACGATACGCTGGCGGCGCTGGTGGCCAACCTGGTCGAGGCTGACCTGTTGGTGATCCTCACTGATCGTGACGGCATGTTCGACGCCGATCCGCGCAACAACCCTGATGCCAAGCTGATTTACGAAGCGCGCGCCGATGATCCGGCGCTGGACGCGGTCGCGGGCGGCACCGGTGGTGCGTTGGGTCGTGGCGGTATGCAGACCAAATTGCGTGCGGCGCGTCTGGCGGCGCGTTCGGGGGCTCACACGATCATCGTGGGTGGGCGTCTTGAGCGTGTGCTGGATCGTTTGAAGGCGGGCGAGCGCATCGGCACCTTGCTGTCGCCTGAGCGCGGCCTGCTGGCAGCGCGCAAGCAGTGGCTGGCGGGGCACTTGCAGACTCGCGGCACGCTGGTGCTGGATGAGGGGGCGGTCACGGCGTTGTCTCGGGGTAATAAAAGTCTGCTGCCGGTTGGCGTCAAGCTGGTTCAGGGCAGCTTCCGTCGCGGTGAAATGGTGGTGTGCGTGGCGCCGGACGGTCGTGAGATTGCCCGTGGTTTGGCCAACTACAGTGCGCTTGAGGCGCAAAAAATCATCGGTCAATCGTCTGAGGCGATTGTCGGTTTGCTGGGTTACATGGCGGAACCGGAGCTGGTTCACCGCGATAACCTGATTCTGGTTTAAGGAAAACGCGAATGCGCATGGCAAAAGGATTGTTGGGGTTGCTGTTGGCGATGCCGTTGCTGGCATCGGCGGAAGAAATCGGTCAAGTATCGACGGTGTTCAAATTCGTTGGGCCGAATGACCGCATCGTCGTCGAGGCCTTTGATGATCCGAAGGTCGATGGCGTGACCTGCTACCTGTCGCGAGCCAAGACGGGCGGCGTGAAGGGTGGTCTGGGGTTGGCCGAGGATCGGTCGGAAGCGTCCATTGCTTGTCGTCAGGTCGGCCCGATCAGCTTCAAGGGTGAGCTCAAGGATGGCGAAGAGGTGTTCAAGGAGCGCACATCGCTGGTGTTCAAGACCATGCAGGTGGTGCGTTTCCTCGACAAGAAGCGCAATACCCTGGTGTACCTGGTCTACAGCGACCGCCTGATCGAAGGCAGTCCGCAGAATGCCGTGACCGCGATTCCGATTTTGCCGTGGGCGCACGCTCAGTAATCTGACGCAAATCCAGCGTGGGGGCGAGCAGGCTCGCTCCCGCTTTTTTTGCATTGCATTCACTAAATCGCAGGCAATAAAAAACCGACCCTGGGGTCGGTTTTTTAATGAGCGTGTCGCTTAGGCAGCAGCGGCAACGTTCAGAGCCTTGACGTGGCCATTCAGGCGGCTCTTATGACGAGCAGCTTTGTTCTTGTGGATGATGCCTTTATCGGCCATACGGTCGATAACTGGCACGGCCAGAACGTAAGCGGCTTGCGCTTTTTCAGCGTCTTTTGCGTCGATGGCTTTAACTACATTCTTGATGTAGGTACGAACCATGGAACGCAGGCTGGCGTTGTGGCTGCGACGCTTCTCAGCCTGTTTTGCACGTTTTTTGGCGGAAGGTGTGTTGGCCACCGTCGAGCTCCTCGAAAGACTTTTTAGGAAATAGCAAACAAAATAGGCCGCGAATCATGCCGATGAGTTGAAGTCTTGTCAAGGGCGGGTGATGCGTTCCGCTGAGTGGTCGATCTAAAGAGGCGGGATATTTATTTCCGGCGCTTGACCTGTAAACTCGCGAGCTTTGGCTCTGTGCTGTTGCGGCGCGGAGTATCGCATAAGTGGGCGGTTTGTTCGCCTGCTGTTTATCGACAGGCAAAAACTCTTCAATGAACCTGCTTAAATCGTTGGCCGCCGTCAGCTCTATCACGATGCTTTCCCGGGTTCTGGGGTTCGTCCGTGACACGCTCGTCGCACGCATATTTGGCGCCGGGATGGCCACAGACGCCTTCTTTATCGCCTTCAAACTGCCCAATCTGTTGCGGCGAATCTTCGCCGAAGGGGCGTTTTCCCAGGCCTTTGTGCCGATCCTGGCGGAATACAAAAGTCAGCAGGGCGAGGAGGCGACACGAACTTTCATCGCTTACGTGTCGGGCTTGCTCACGCTGGTACTGGCGCTGGTCACGATTCTGGGGATGGTCGCGGCGCCCTGGGTCATCTGGGCAACGGCCCCGGGGTTTACCAATACGCCGGAAAAATTCCAGCTGACCTCCAGCCTGTTACGAGTGACCTTTCCTTATATATTGCTGATCTCGCTGTCCTCGCTGGCCGGGGCGATCCTCAATACCTGGAACCGTTTTTCGGTGCCGGCCTTCGTGCCGACGCTGCTCAACGTCAGCATGATCGTCTTCGCATTGTTCCTGACGCCGTACTTCGATCCGCCGGTAATGGCTCTGGGCTGGGCGGTGCTGGTCGGTGGCCTGGCGCAATTGCTCTATCAACTGCCACACCTGAAGAAAATCGGCATGTTGGTGTTGCCACGCCTTAATCTGCGCGACACCGGTGTCTGGCGCGTGATGAAACAGATGCTGCCGGCGATCCTCGGGGTCTCGGTCAGCCAGATTTCGCTGATCATCAACACCATTTTTGCCTCGTTTCTGGTGGCGGGTTCGGTGTCCTGGATGTATTACGCCGACCGCCTGATGGAGTTGCCATCCGGCGTTCTCGGTGTGGCTTTGGGCACGATTTTGCTGCCGACGCTGGCAAAGACCTACGCCAGCAAGGATCGCCACGAATACTCGCGTATTCTCGATTGGGGGCTGCGCCTGTGCTTCGTGCTGGTGCTGCCGTGCTCGCTGGCGTTGGGGATTCTGGCGGAGCCGCTGACTGTTTCGCTGTTCCAGTACGGTCAATTCAGCGCATTTGATGCCTCGATGACCCAGCGCGCCCTGATTGCCTACTCGGTCGGTCTGCTCGGGATTATCGTGATTAAAGTGCTGGCGCCGGGGTTCTATGCGCAACAAAACATTCGTACGCCGGTGAAAATCGCGATTTTCACGCTGGTCGTCACTCAGCTGTTCAACCTGGCCTTGATCGGCCCGTTGAAACACGCAGGGCTGGCTTTGGCCATTAGCTTGGGTGCATGTCTCAACGCCGGTCTGTTGTTCTATCAATTGCGCAAACAGAAGATGTATCAGCCACAGCCGGGCTGGGGTCTGTTCGGGCTCAAGCTGGTGATCGCGGTGACGGTGATGTCCGCAGTCTTGCTGGGGGCGATGCATTTCATGCCGGCCTGGGGCGAAGGGCACATGCCGGCGCGCTTCCTGCGTCTGGGGGCTTTGGTGGGTGCAGGTGTGGTGACCTATTTTGGTATGTTGGCGTTGATGGGCTTCCGTCTGCGGGACTTCAATCGCAAGGCGTTGAGCTGAAGACGCGGCATCAATAATCGCGGGTCGGGCGCCAGTTTTGTCGGTTCGATCACTTTGGGTTACGGTGTTGCCTGTTGTCGGCCGCCGGGTGTGGTTATAATCGACCACTTTATGAGCAAGAAGCGCGTTATGCAGCTGGTTCGAGGCCTCCACAATTTGCGCCCCCAGCATCGGGGCTGTGTCGCCACTATTGGCAACTTTGACGGTGTTCACCGTGGTCACCAGGCGATCCTGGCCCGACTGCGTGAGCGTGCGCTCGAGTTGGGTGTACCCAGCTGCGTGGTGATTTTCGAGCCGCAGCCGCGTGAGTTTTTCGCCCCGGACACGGCTCCAGCCCGTCTGGCGCGCTTGCGCGACAAGCTGCAACTGCTGGCCGACGAAGGTGTCGACCGAGTTCTGTGCCTGGCCTTCAATCATCGTTTGAGCAAGCTCAGCGCCGCCGAGTTCGTCGACACCATTCTGGTCGATGGCTTGGGCGTGCAGCATCTGGAGGTCGGTGACGACTTCCGTTTCGGCTGTGATCGGGTAGGGGATTTCGATTTCCTGCTACAGGCCGGGGCCGTTCAGGGGTTCACCGTCGAAGCGGCGCAGACCGTTGAACTGGACGGGTTGCGTGTCAGCAGCACCCAAGTGCGTAATGCCTTGGCCGCCGCTGATTTTACCTTGGCCGAGCGCTTGCTCGGCCATCCGTTCGGGATTGCCGGGCGGGTCCTGCACGGGCAGAAGCTGGCGCGCCAATTGGGTACGCCAACCGCCAACGTGCAACTCAAGCGTCGTCGTGTACCGCTGACCGGGGTTTACCTGGTGAGCGTCGAAGTCGACGGCAAGACCTGGCCGGGCGTCGCCAATATTGGTGTTCGGCCAACGGTTGAAGGTGATGGCAAAGCCCACCTTGAAGTCCATATTCTAGATTTTGCCGGCGATCTGTATGACCGGCGTTTGACGGTGGTTTTCCACCACAAGCTGCGCGAAGAGCAGCGTTTCGCCTCTCTGGAGGCGCTTAAGACGGCGATCAATGCGGATGTCGCCGCCGCCCGTGCCCTAGCCGCACCTAGCGCCAATCGCTAATGAAGAGCCTTAAATGACCGACTATAAAGCCACGCTAAACCTTCCGGACACCGCCTTCCCAATGAAGGCCGGCCTGCCTCAGCGCGAACCGCAGATTCTGCAGCGCTGGGACAGCATTGGCCTGTACCAGAAGTTGCGTGAGATTGGTAAGGATCGTCCGAAGTTCGTTCTGCACGACGGTCCTCCGTACGCCAACGGCACCATTCATATCGGTCATGCGCTCAACAAGATTCTCAAGGACATGATCATCCGCTCGAAGACCCTTTCGGGTTTCGATGCGCCTTATGTTCCGGGCTGGGACTGCCACGGTCTGCCGATCGAGCACAAAGTCGAAGTGACCCACGGCAAGAACCTCACGGCGGATAAAACCCGTGAGCTGTGCCGTGCCTACGCCACCGAGCAGATCGAAGGCCAGAAGTCCGAGTTCATCCGCCTGGGTGTGCTGGGTGACTTCGCCAACCCGTACAAGACCATGGATTTCAAGAACGAGGCCGGCGAAATCCGTGCCTTGGCTGAAATCGTCAAGGGTGGTTTCGTGTTCAAGGGCCTCAAGCCTGTGAACTGGTGCTTCGACTGCGGTTCGGCCCTGGCTGAAGCCGAAGTTGAATACGAGAACAAAAAGTCCTCGACCATCGACGTGGCGTTCCCGATTGCCGACGAAGCCAAACTGGCTGCCGCCTTCGGCCTGCCATCGTTGGGCAAACCGGCTTCGATCGTGATCTGGACCACCACCCCGTGGACCATCCCGGCCAACCAGGCGCTGAACGTTCACCCAGAGTTCAACTACGCCCTGGTCGACGTCGGCGACAAACTGCTGGTGCTGGCTGAAGAGCTGGTCGAGTCGTGCCTGGCTCGCTACAACCTTGAAGGTTCAGTCATCGCCACTGCCACTGGCGCGGCGCTGGAACTGATCAACTTCCGTCACCCGTTCTACGATCGCCTGTCGCCGGTTTACCTGGCCGAGTACGTCGAACTGGGCGCCGGCACTGGCGTGGTTCACTCCTCGCCGGCCTACGGTGTAGACGACTTCGTGACCTGCAAAGCTTACGGCATGGTCAACGACGACATCCTCAATCCGGTGCAAAGCAACGGCGTTTACGTGCCGTCGCTGGAGTTTTTCGGCGGCCAGTTCATCTGGAAGGCCAACCCGGCTATCGTCGACAAGCTGACGGAAGTTGGTGCGCTGCTGCACACCAGCATCATCGAACACAGCTACATGCACTGCTGGCGTCACAAGACCCCGCTGATCTACCGCGCTACGGCGCAGTGGTTCATCGGCATGGACAAACAGCCGGCAACTGGCGACACCTTGCGCAAACGCGCGATAAAAGCCATCGAAGACACCAAATTCGTACCGGCCTGGGGCCAGGCGCGCCTGCATTCGATGATCGCCAACCGTCCGGACTGGTGCATCTCTCGTCAGCGCAACTGGGGCGTGCCGATCCCGTTCTTCCTGCACAAGGAAAGCGGCGAACTGCATCCACGTACCGTGGAACTGATGGAAGAGGTCGCCCAGCGCGTCGAAGTCGAAGGTATCGAAGCCTGGTTCAAGATGGATGCGGCCGAGCTGCTCGGTGACGAAGCGCCGCAGTACGACAAGATCAGCGATACCCTCGACGTCTGGTTCGATTCGGGCACCACGCACTGGCACGTCCTGCGCGGTTCGCACCCGATGGGCCACGAGAACGGTCCGCGTGCCGACCTGTACCTGGAAGGTTCCGACCAACATCGTGGCTGGTTCCATTCTTCGCTGTTGACCGGTTGCGCCATCGACAACCACGCGCCGTACCGCGAACTGCTGACCCACGGTTTCACCGTCGACGAAGCCGGCCGCAAGATGTCCAAGTCCCTGGGCAACGTGATCGCGCCACAGAAAGTCAACGACACCCTGGGCGCCGATATCATGCGCTTGTGGGTGGCTTCGACCGATTATTCGGGTGAAATGGCGGTTTCCGACCAGATCCTGCAACGCAGTGCGGACGCCTACCGGCGTATCCGTAACACCGCGCGCTTCCTGCTTTCCAACCTGACCGGTTTCAACCCGGCCACCGACATCCTGCCGGCAGAAGAAATGCTCGCGCTGGATCGTTGGGCCGTGGACCGTACCTTGCTGCTGCAACGCGAGCTGCAAGAGCACTACGGTGAATACCGTTTCTGGAACGTCTACTCCAAGGTGCACAACTTCTGCGTGCAGGAGCTGGGCGGTTTCTACCTCGACATCATCAAGGACCGTCAGTACACCACTGGCGCCAACAGTAAGGCCCGCCGTTCGGCGCAAACCGCGCTGTTCCACATCTCCGAAGCGCTGGTGCGCTGGATCGCGCCGATCCTCGCCTTCACCGCTGATGAGCTGTGGCAATACCTGCCGGGCGAGCGCAATGAATCGGTCATGCTCAACACCTGGTACGAAGGCCTCAGCGAGTTGCCGGAAGGCTTCGAACTGGACCGCGCCTACTGGGAGCGGATCATGGCGGTCAAGGTCGCGGTCAACAAGGAAATGGAAATCCAGCGTGCGGCCAAGGCCGTGGGCGGTAACCTGCAAGCCGAAGTGACGCTGTTTGCCGAAGAAGCGCTGAGCGCCGACCTGGCCAAGCTGAGCAACGAACTGCGCTTCGTGCTGATCACCTCGACAGCCAGCATTGCACCGTTCGTGCAAGCGCCGGCCGACGCGGTTGAAACCGAAGTCAGCGGTCTGAAACTCAAAGTGGTCAAGTCGAGCTTTGCCAAGTGCGCCCGTTGCTGGCACTGCCGCGAAGACGTTGGCGTGAACCCTGAGCATCCGGAAATCTGCGGTCGTTGCGTCGACAACATCAGCGGCGCTGGCGAGGTTCGTCACTATGCCTAATGCTGCTAGCCGTTTCGGACGGCTGAGCTGGCTTTGGTTGAGCGTGCTGGTTCTGGTCATTGACCAGGCCAGCAAGTTCCACTTCGAAAGCTCGCTGACCATGTACCAGCAAATCGTGGTGATCCCTGATTACTTCAGCTGGACCCTGGCCTACAACACAGGCGCGGCCTTCAGTTTCCTGGCTGACAGCTCCGGCTGGCAGCGCTGGTTGTTTGCCCTGATCGCGGTCGTGGTCAGTGCGGTGCTGGTGGTCTGGCTCAAGCGTCTGGGGCGCAATGACACCTGGCTGGCGATTGCGCTGGCACTGGTGCTCGGCGGCGCGCTGGGCAACCTGTACGACCGCATTGCCCTGGGCCATGTGATCGATTTCATTCTGGTGCATTGGCAGAACCGCTGGTATTTCCCGGCGTTCAACTTTGCCGACAGCGCCATCAGCGTCGGGGCCGTGATGCTCGCGCTGGATATGTTCAAAAGCAAGAAGACCGGAGAAGCCGTTCATGACTGAACAGGTATTGGCTGAGCAACGCATCGGCCAGAACACGGAAGTCACTTTGCACTTTGCATTGCGCCTGGAGAACGGCGACACCGTCGACAGCACCTTCGACAAAGCCCCGGCGACCTTCAAGGTCGGCGACGGCAACCTGCTGCCAGGTTTCGAAGCTGCGCTGTTTGGCTTCAAGGCGGGTGACAAGCGTAATCTGACGATTCAGCCAGAAAACGCCTTTGGCCAGCCCAACCCGCAAAACGTGCAGATCATCCCGCGTTCGCAGTTCCAGGATATGGAACTGTCCGAAGGCCTGCTGGTGATCTTCAACGATGCGGCGAATACTGAGCTGCCCGGTGTGGTCAAGGCGTTCGATGATGCTCAGGTGACCATCGACTTCAACCACCCGCTGGCTGGCAAGACATTGACCTTTGACGTAGAAATCATCAACGTCAAAGCGCTGTAACCTGTAGGAGCTGAGCTTGCTCGCGATGAGGGCCTGACATTCAACATTGATGTTGACTGACAATAAGTCATCGCGAGCAAGCTCAGCTCCTACAAATGATCTAATTTCTTGCGCGCAAGACACGAGGCACAGCATGCAAATCAAACTCGCCAACCCCCGTGGCTTCTGCGCCGGCGTGGACCGGGCGATCGAAATCGTCAACCGCGCCCTGGAAGTCTTCGGGCCGCCAATCTATGTGCGCCACGAAGTGGTCCACAACAAATTCGTCGTTGAAGACCTGCGTGCACGCGGGGCAATCTTCGTTGAAGAACTGGATCAGGTGCCGGACGACGTCATCGTGATTTTCAGCGCCCATGGGGTTTCCCAGGCCGTTCGCACCGAAGCGGCAGGCCGTGGTCTGAAGGTCTTCGATGCGACTTGCCCATTGGTGACCAAAGTGCACATCGAAGTGGCGCGCTACAGCCGCGACGGTCGTGAGTGCATCCTGATCGGCCATGCCGGTCACCCGGAAGTCGAAGGCACCATGGGCCAGTACGACGCCAGCAACGGTGGTGCGATCTACCTCGTCGAAGACGAAAAGGACGTTGCCGCACTGAATGTGCGCAATCCTGAAACACTCGCCTTCGTCACGCAGACCACCTTGTCGATGGACGACACCAGCCGTGTGATCGATGCCTTGCGCACTCGTTTCCCGGCCATTGGCGGCCCACGCAAGGACGACATCTGCTACGCCACGCAAAACCGTCAGGACGCGGTAAAGCAACTGGCTGACGAATGCGACGTGGTGCTGGTGGTCGGCAGCCCGAACAGCTCAAACTCCAACCGCTTGCGCGAGCTGGCGGAGCGCATGTCTACCCCGGCGTACCTGATCGACGGTGCCGAAGACATGCAGCGCAGCTGGTTCGATGGCGTCGAGCGTATCGGCATCACCGCCGGGGCCTCGGCACCGGAAGTGCTGGTTCGTGGCGTTATCGAGCAATTGCAGGCCTGGGGCGCTACCGGCGCCGATGAACTGGCCGGTCGCGAGGAGAACATCACCTTCTCCATGCCCAAAGAGCTACGCGTTCGCTCCCTGCTCTGATTCCTCACCTCCCGCACACAAGGCCTGCTCGGCCTTGTCGCTGCGCAGGCTGACGCGGCCGCTTCTGGACAGCACCACCTGGTGATGACTGACCGGCTCGCGGTCCGCGCAGATGTGCAACGTCCCGGCCTGAAACGCACCGCCGGGCATCAGCGGCTCGCCGAGGCTGCTGAACCGTACAAAACTCCTCACCGGCCGATTGCCCACAATCGGCACCACGACGCTTGTCTGGCGCTCGAGCAACAGCGGGTTACTGCTGTCCTGATGACCCTCGCCACTAATGTCCAGAATGATTCGCCAGCCTTGACCCCAATCGTCGTTCAACGCGTGGATGACAAGGGTCTGATTGCGCAGGATGGCCTCGGTGCGGGCATTGCGCATGCCACTGGCGAGCGTTTGTGCCGCGGTCTCACGTCGTACTGATTGTGTGTACTCGCTGAGCACCGGACTGACCTGGTGCAGAACGATCGCTGCGATCGCCAGTCCGATAAGCAGTTCGATCAGGCCGAAACCCTTCTGATGCATGACATCTCCTTCCCTGGAGAGGGCGCTGGTTTGTGCAATGAGTGTGAAAACACCCCGACGGTCACCGGTTGAATGTTCTAGCTTGTTACAGCTAGGTGTAGTCGTTGGCAGCGGAGGGCAGCGATGAATCATCGTACAAAAGGTTTCACGTTGGTCGAGTTGCTGGTGATCCTTGCGGTCATGGCGATTCTGCTTACCCTGGCGGTACCGGCGTTCAACAGTTCTATACAGAACGCCAAGGCCGATACCGAAATCAGTGATCTGCAGCGAGGGCTCAATTACGCAAGATTGGAGGCGATCGACCGGGGTATCACCACGCGCATCCGGCCAACCGCTGGCGGCAGCGTCTGGACCGGGGAGTTGACGGTGTACGACAGCACCGGCTCGCCGGCGAATGTATTGCGGGTTATTCCGGCAATGAGCAGCGGCGCCACTCTGACGCTAACCTCTGGAGTGACCAGCATCGATTTCAACAACTTGGGTGGGTTGTCGGCACCGGCCACGGCAGTGCTGTTCAATTACGTATCAGGGGCGCAGAGCCGGACGCTCAGCGTGTGTTTAAACGGACGGATTGTCTTGGGTGGAAGCTGCGGATGACAGGAGCGGGATCGCGTGCACAGGACGGCATGACACTGATCGAAGTGTTGGTTGCGCTGTTGATTCTGAGCGTAGGGCTACTGGGCGCGGCGGCGACTCAGCTGAATGCGCTGAAGTACACCGACAGCTCGCTGATGACCAGCCAGGCGAGCTTTATCGCCTACGACATGATGGACCGGATTCGCGCCAATTCGGGGGCCGACTACACCGTCACGCCGCCGACCTCGGGTAATTTGAATGTCACCCGGGATCAGGACCTGTATGACTTCACCACCAATATCACCAACTTCGGCGGCCCGACCGCTACGGGCAGCATCACCCTGAACCAGCGGGTGTATACCATCACCATCACCTGGGATGATTCGCGCGCAGCAGCCGCCAGTTCGACCCGCAGCTTTGTCCTGAGCAGTCGCGCTACCGTCGATCCGCTGGTGACGCCATGAACCGTTCTTCCCGAGGGTTTGGTCTGATCGAACTGATGATCGCCCTGGCGATCAGCCTGATCGTGGTGCTCGGCGTGGCGCAAATTTTCATCTCGGCGAAAAGCACCTACATCAGCCAGAACACCTCTGCCGGGATGCAGGAGGATGCGCGGTTTGTCCTGAGCAAGATGATTCAGGAAATCCGTATGGTCGGCATGTTCGGTTGCCTGGGGACGATTACCGATGCAAGCTCGGCCGGTGACTTCAGTGCCAACCAGATCACTCCGATCAGTTGGGATAACACGGCGCTCAAACTGACCCTGGTGACTTCGGATGTCGGCGGTAACGGTGGCGCGCCAACCTGGACCGTGGTGTCTGACTGCCGAACCAGCGCAACAGCCTACACCGGGGCGCACACCCCGGCAGCCGGGCAACTGGCGTTTCCGATCCGGCGGTTGGCCTATAGCCTCAGCAATGGCCAGATCCTGATGACCACGGGCACCGCCGGCGCATCGGCGGTACTGGTGAACAACGTCAGTGCCTTCAACGTGACCTTCGGCATGGCCACCAGCGCCACCGATGTTGCCGCGTCGAGTTACAGCAGCAATCCGACCGACCCGACGCGAATCCGCAGTGTGCGCTTGACCCTGACCCTGACGGACCCCAAAAACCGTGTGCGCAATCAGACCTTCAACGTGGTTGCCGCCTTGCGCAACCGGTTGATGTAGAGGAGATGCCGATGATTCTTTCTCCCCTCAAGGCACACGCCCAGCGCGGCATGGCGCTGTTGATGAGCCTGGTGTTTCTGCTGTTGTTGACGCTGATCGGTATCTCGTCGATGCAGAACGCCACGCTCCAGGAAAAAATGGCCGGCAGCGTGACGCTGCGCAATCAATCTTTCCAGGGCGCAGAGGCAGCGTTGCGGATCGGTGAAAGCGCCGTACAACTGAGCGCATATACCCTGGCGGCATGTGCCAATACCACCCAGTGTGCCCCGCCGGCCGAATCTTCAGTGATCACGGCCGCGGGCTTCAACGCCACCTCCGGGGTGACCTGGATCGCTGCCGGCAGCGGCTTTTATGGCGTACAGAACATCGGCACCACACAGGGCGCAGTGAATATTCCGAGCAACACCTCGGCGACGCTCTATCGGGTCACCGCCGTCGGGTTGGCGGGTACTTCGCGCAGTGTGGTGGAGAGCATCTATGCGAAATACTGAGGCTCGTCGTCGGGAGCCGCGCCATTGGTTGACGCAGTTAGCCTGCGGCTGGCTGCTGGGTCTTTATCTGGCCGCTCCGGCGTATGCCTTCACGCCATCGGATTCACCGCTGCTCGGCGCGTCGGCTGTCGCGCCAAACGTGATGCTGCTGCTCGATGATTCGGGGAGCATGAACAGCATCATCTATGCTCCCGGTTTTGACCCGACGGTGTCGCGGACCCCGGCCAAGCAATGCAATGCGTTTTTCGGGTCGTGTTTTAGTGGGTCAGACATCGTCGGCGATCCGATCTTTCTGTCCAGCCTGCCGACGTCCGGTTGTTCCAACGGTTACTACGCGTTCTACAACAACAGCACCACGCCGTTGTGCCTCAAGCTCCCCGACCCGGTGGGCAACGGCAATACCCGTTATTACGACGACTACATCTCCTACGTGGTAAGCCTGGCCAACGGTAAGAACCGTGACTTTACCGACGGCTCGATACCCAACGACTACCGCATCAACGTGGCGCGCAACGTTTCCACTACGTTGGTTACCAGCAACCGCTCACTGCGTATTGGTCTTGCGACCTTCAATCCCCCGGCCAACAACGACCCCGGGAATGGTGGATATATCGCCCGCTCCATCAGTGATCTGGCGCCGGTCAGCGGCAGCGTGACCCAGGCCCAGGCCGATGCGAACTACAACGCACTGATTTCTGCCATCAATAGCTTAAGCGCGGTAACCAACACCCCGCTGGCGGAAACCTACTATGAGATCACCCGCTATTTTCGCGGGATGACGCCCTACTACAACTCGACACCGAAAACCTATGCCAGCCCGATCCAGTATCGCTGTCAGAAAAATTACGGCGTAGTCATAACCGATGGCTTGCCAACCTACGACCGAACGTTCCCGAACAACGACCCTTTGGGCGGTAAAAATCTGCCCAACTGGGACGGGATCAACAATGACGGCAATGACCTCAACGGTGATGCCGAAGGCGATACTCTGTACCTGGATGACATTGCCAAGTTCGCCTTCGATATAGACATGCGCTCCACCGGCACCGACGCGGCAGGCAAAAGCTGGGCATCGACGGACTTCCCCAAGCAATACATGAACACCTACACCGTGGGTTTTACCGCTGCCAACCAGATGTTGTCGGATGCGGCCAACTACGGGCAGGGCAAGTATTATCAGGCAACCGACAGCGCCAGCCTCAACGCTGCGTTATCGGCAGCCTTGAGCGACATCACTGCCAAGGCCGGTTCGGGTGGCAGCGGCGTCACCAGCAGCAACACGGTGGCCAGCGGTTCCAGTTATTACCAGACCAGCTACGATCCCAAGGACTGGCGCGGCACCATCAAATCCTTTGGTTTCACCGCAAGCGGCACCGTGAACACCGCCTCCGTGCTGTGGACCACCGACACAGCCATCGTCCCCGGTGCGACGGCACCGACCTATCAGTCCTGGAACACCACGACCAACGCAGTGGTCACTCTGGCCTACGGCAACTTCTCCAGCACCCAGCAAACCAGCCTCAGCCAGAACCTGCCGACCGGTATCAGCGGCAGCGATCTGGTGGAGTGGAGCAAGGGCACCAATAAAGCCGGCTTGAAGACCCGTACCGTGCTGCTGGGGGACATCATCAACTCGCCATTGACGCTGGCATCGCCCACTGACAAAACTGCTTCGGACCTGGCCGGCAGCACCAGTTACAGCACGTTCCTGACCAGCAAGGCCGCGAACATGAACACCAGCCTGGTGGTGAATGCCAACGACGGCTTCGTGAATGTCATCAACGCCGGCAACGGTGCGCGGCGCTACGGCTACATGCCTTCCAGCGTGCTGTCGTCGCTGCATTTCATCGCCGATACCGCCTACATCAATGGCACCAGCCACAAGTTTCTCAACGATGGCCAGGTTGGCGTGTTCGATGCCCAGCTCAACAGCGCCTGGAAAACCCTGGCCCTGGGTGGCGTGGGGGCGGGCGGCAAGACCTTTTACGCCGTGCAGCTGTTCGATGGGACGGCGGGGAACGTGACCAATGCCTTGTGGGAAATCAGCGCACCGACCACCGCCAATACCGCGAACGCTTTCAATGACCTGGGTTATGCCTACGCACGGCCGGAAGTGGCACGCTTGGCCGATGGTCGTTGGGCGGCCTTCATCTCCAATGGCTACGGCAGCAATTCGGGTGTTGCCGCGCTGTACGTGGTGGATATTCGCGACGGTTCGCTGATCAGGAAAATCGTTATCGACAGCACCGAAACCACCAATGGCCTGTCATCGGTCAAGCTTAAGGTCGACTCGCAAAGCATTGTGCAGGCGGCCTATGGCGGCGATTTGAAAGGCCGGTTGTGGAAGTTCGACTTGAGCAGCTCGAACCCCGCCAGCTGGGGCGTGGCCTTTTCCGGTAAGCCGCTATTCACTGCACCGGGCGGCGCGACGCAGCCGATCACTGCGCAACCGTTGCTGGCGGACCATCCGATCAACGGCAAAGAGGTGTTTTTCGGCACCGGGAAATTCAACGAGACTGCTGACAAGCTCAGCAAGGACCTGCAAGCGTTCTATGGGGTGTGGGATGCCGATGGAGGCTCGGGGCAGATCAGCGTGTCGAGCTTGCAGGCGCAGGCTGTGACCGGGGTCTTCACGGGGACCGCCGGGGGGCAGTTCATCACTACCTCACAGAACCCCGTGACCTATCCGGCGCAGAACGGCTGGTACTTGCCGCTGGTGTACAACAATGCCCTGACCGGTGAACGGGTGATCAACCAGGCAGCCCTGGTGCTTGGGCGAATTGTATTTACCACGGCCAGCATCGACACCACGGATCCCTGTTCGAGCTTCGGCACCGGCAAACTGGTCGAACTCGATGCGTTCAGCGGTAAGATGCTCAACTATGCGGTGCTCGACACCAATGGCGATGGCCTGGTCGACACGAACGACACGATCTCCAGCGGGGTGATTTTTACCGGTGGTATTCCGACGCTGAATGCGATCGTCAACAGTGCGGCCCGTAAAATCGTGAACGACTCCAGTGGCGGCATCACCACTCTGGTTGAAAAATCCGGCGGCGGCAGCCGTCGAATCATGTGGCGACAAATACAGTAAGTGAGAGTTGAGGCAATGCGCAGATCCAACCAAGGTTTTACCCTGATCGAAATCATGATCGTGATCGCGATCATCGGGATTGTGGTGACCATTTCCGCTCCACTCCTTACCGAGTACGTGAAGCGAAGCCATCGCACCGAAATTGCCGGGCTGCTGTCCGAGCAGGCACAAAACCTTGAACGGTTCTATTCGAAAAACAATGTGTACAGCAACGCTACCGGGCTGAGTGCCGGCAATGACTACTACACCATTACCCCGACACTGACTGATCAGACCTTCCTGCTCACCGCCGTGCGCAAGGCCGGGTCAACGATGGCCAGTGACAAGTGTGGGGATTTCACCCTCAGCAACACCGGCGTCAGAGGCATGAACAATGCGACAACCGGGCTGACCACCAAAGATTGCTGGGGTCGCTGAGTACCTTTCCTCGGGCGCGTTGGCGCCCCCTGTCTTTTTTATCGTTGGATCAGATGATGGCCAAGCAACAGCAAGTGGTGATTGTCGGCGGTGGAGTGATCGGCCTGCTGACCGCGTTTAATCTGGCGTCGCACGTGCAGAGCGTGGTCCTGCTGGATCGCTCGAACGTGGGGCAGGAGTCTTCGTGGGCCGGTGGCGGCATCGTTTCGCCGCTGTACCCGTGGCGCTACAGCCCGGCGGTCACTGCATTGGCCCACTGGTCCCAGGATTTTTATCCACAACTGGCTGAGCGTCTGTTTGCGAGTACCGGAATCGATCCCGAGGTGCACACCACAGGCCTGTATTGGCTGGATCTGGATGACGAGGCTGAGGCGCTGGCCTGGGCAAAACGCGAAAATCGTCCGCTGAGCCCTGTGGATATCTCGGCTGCTCACGATGCCGTGCCGGTATTGGGACCGGGGTTCTCGCGGGCGATCTATATGGCCGATGTCGCTAATGTGCGTAACCCGCGACTGGTGAAGTCCCTCAAGGCGGCCTTGCTGGCGCTGCCCAACGTGACTATTCACGAACAATGCGAGGTCAGCGCGTTCATTCGTGAAGGCGATGCGGTAGTGGGCGTCGAGAGTTCAAAAGGCCCGATCCATGGCGATCAGGTGGTACTGACCGCTGGCGCCTGGAGCGGTGATTTACTGAAAAACCTGGGCCTGGATCTGCCGGTCGAGCCGGTCAAGGGGCAGATGATTCTCTACAAGTGCGCGTCTGACTTCCTGTCGAGCATGATTCTGGCCAAGGGCCGTTACGCCATTCCGCGCCGGGACGGACACATCCTGATCGGCAGCACGCTGGAGCACGAAGGGTTCGACAAGACACCGACCGAGTCCGCGCTGGAAAGCCTCAAGGCCTCGGCGGTCGAGCTGATTCCGGCGCTGGCCGAGGCCGAGGTGGTCGGGCATTGGGCAGGGCTGCGGCCGGGTTCGCCGGAAGGGATTCCGTACATTGGCGCAGTGCCCGGATTTGCCGGGTTATGGCTCAATTGCGGGCATTACCGTAACGGCTTGGTGCTGGCACCGGCGTCGTGTCAGTTGTTTGCGGATGTAATACTGGGGCGCGAACCGGTTATCGATCCGGCGCCTTATGCACCGACCGGGCGAATCTAGTTCTTCAGGCAAAAACACAGACTGTGGCGAGGGAGCAAGCTCCCTCGCCACAGTGACCGGGTCGTCTATATAAAACGGCCTCAGTCCAGCCCCAGCTTTTTCAGCCTGTAACGCATCGACCGAAACGACAGGTTCAACCGCTGGGCCGCCGCTGTGCGGTTCCAGCGGGTTTCTTCGAGGGCCTGGAGAATCAGTTTGCGTTCGACGTTCTCCAGATACTGCTCAAGGTTGTCGATTTTCGTCAGGTCCGGCAATCCGCTATCGGCGCTGCAATTGCCATCAGTCAGGCGCAGGTCGCTGGCTTCAATCTGCTTGTTTTCGCACAGGGTGTACGCGCGTTCGAGCATGTTTTCCAGCTCGCGGACGTTGCCCGGAAAACGGTAGTGCTTGAGTGCATCGAGGGCTTGCGGATGGAGATGGACGGCCGGCAAGCCGCTGCCTGCCGCGAGACGCCTGAGTACATGACTGGCCAGCAGCTCGATGTCGTCACGGCGCTCGCGTAGCGGCGGGACGCGCAACTCGATGACATTCAGCCGATAGTACAAATCCTGCCGAAAGCGCCCAGCGGCCACTTCGGCGTCCAGATCCCTGTGGGTCGCGCAGAGTATTCGCACATCGATGATGGCTTCCTGTTGTCCACCGATACTGCGTACGGCCTTCTCCTGAATCGCGCGCAGCAACTTGACCTGCATCGCCAGCGGCAAGTCGGCCACTTCATCGAGAAACAACGTCCCGCCGTTAGCCGCCTGGAACAGCCCGGGGTTATCTTCGATGGCGCCGCTGAAACTGCCTTTGCGATGACCGAAAAACTCGCTTTCCATCAATTCGGACGGAATTGCCCCGCAGTTGACCGGCACAAACGACTGGCTGCTACGTGGGCCTTGTTCATGAATCAGCCGGGCGACCAGCTCCTTCCCACTGCCGGATTCGCCGCTGATGTACACCGGTGCCTGGCTGCGCGCCAGTTTGTCGATTTGTGTGCGCAGGTTGCGCATGGGCACTGAGTCGCCGAGCAGCCGGCGATCGATGGCACTGGCAGCGTCGCCCGCGACCGGCAAGCGCAGGGCGCTGACCACCAGCTCGCGCAGTCGGGTGAGGTTCACCGGTTTGGTCAGGAAGTCGAAGGCCCCGGCTTTCAGCGCATTGATGGCGGTATCAAGGCTGCCATAAGCGGTGATCATCGCCACGGGCACGTAGGGATGGGTCAGCTGAATGTGCTGCACCAGCTCCAGGCCGGTACCGTCGGGCAACCGCATGTCGGTCAGGCACAGGTCGAACCGCTCCTGGGCCAGCAACGACCGCGCTTCGCTGACATTACGCGCGCTCAGCGTATCGAGTTTCATTCGGCCGAGGGTGATTTCCAGAAGTTCGCGAATATCCGGTTCGTCATCGACGATCAGGACTTTTTGCCGTGGGCTTGTCTTCAACTCTGTTTCCGTCCGTGAGCAAAGGTGATGCGAAAGCAGCCGCCGCCTTGGCGTGGTTTGAAGTCTAGGCGGGCCTGGTTGCTTTCGCACAGCTCACGGGACAGATAGAGACCCAGGCCAGTACCCTGGCTACTGGTGGTGAAGAACGGTTCGAACAAATGCGCTTGCTGCTCCGCTGAAACGCCGGGGCCATTGTCCAGCACATCCAGGGTTGGAAGCTGACTGTCGGGGTCGATAAACAGCGTGAGCCAGACTTCGGCCTGTTCGTGCGCAAGGGCGCTGTGGCGCCAGGCATTGCGCAACAGGTTATCGAGCACCTGAGTCAGTTGGTCTGGGTCTATCAAGGTGGTGAAGGGGCCTGGACCGGCGTTCAGATGAATCTGTTGGCGATCCGTTGCTCCTTCGCGCACCGTGCACACGAACTGCTCCAGCCACTGCTTCAAGTCGAGCCGTTGCGGTACGACTTGCTGGCGCCGTGAAAGCTGCAGGACGTTTTCTATCACTCGGTTCATGCGTTGAGAGTGGTCTTGAATAATCTGCGTCAGACGCCGGTCGGCGCCGATCAGTTCCTCAGACTCGTTCAGCAACTGCGCCGCATGGCTAATGGCACCCAATGGGTTGCGGATTTCATGGGCAATGCCTGCGGTCAGCCGGCCCAGCGCTGCAAGCTTGAGTTGCTGGGCTTGTTGCGCGACCTGGGCAAGGTCTTCGAGAAATACCAGGGTCTGACGTTGTTCGTTCAGGCCCAGCGCGATGAAGCTCGGTTGCAGTTCCAGGCCAGTGCGGGCGACTTTCAGGCTTTGTGGGCGCAAGGTCGGGTTGTTGAACCAGAGTTGCAGGCGCTCGACCAGAGCTGTCGAATAATCGTCGATGAGTTGGCCGTCGAGGTGTGTCTGGCCAAACAGACTCAAGGCGCTGTGATTGGCCAACTGAACCCGGCGCTCACTGTCGAGTACCAGGATGCCGGTGCGCATGCGTTGCAGGATCAGCGCATTGAGCGCTTCCAGGCTGACCACTTCGCTGGCGCGCTGCTGGGCCAGACTCTCGCTGACCTCCAGTTGTCGGGTCAGGCCTTGCACCAGCAAGGCTGCGGCAAAGCACAGGGCGCCCAGGGTGCCGGCTTGCAAGTAGTGATTGGCGCCAGTCGGGTGGCTGCCGCTCAGGGAGAAAGTCAGGGAAATGATACCGATGGCGGCGACTGCCGCGAGCAGCAGGCCGATGCGCCGGCGCAGTAGTGTATTGCCGATCGCCACGGACACGATCAGCAGATTGCCGATGGCGCTGGGGACGCCACCTGCGGCATAGAACAGCGCTGACAACAGCAGGATATCAACCAGCGTGAGGCCGAAGACCTGTGCGGGTTGCCTGGGGTTTCCCGCAAATACCACCAGCAGGATATTCAGAATCAGGTACAACCAACTGCCGTTGCGCAGCAGGTCGTCATTGGTGAATTCCAGCAACTGGTTGTCCATGTTGCTGGAGATCAACAGCACCAGAAGGAGGCCGATGCTTAAACGGTAGAAATGATAGAGGCGCAGCAGTCGCTGGGCCTGTTTGTCGCCGAGACTCGAGATCTCAGCGATCACGTGAACTCGGGCCTTGCTCGAGGTGAGCCTGGCTGCAATACCACTGTTGTTGAAGGCTCAGCGCGCGGTCGCGTGGCAGGTGTACACCGCAATGGGCGCAGCGAACCATGGGCGGTGCATCGAGTTCGCTGGGCGTATGGGAGGTTTCGGCCGGGCGCTTGAACTTGCGCCAGAACCATACCGCTGCAGCAATCAGGGCAATCCAGAACAGTAAACGAAGCATGATGAGCCGCTTTGCAATGAATAATCCGGCAGTTTAGCCAAGGACTGGAGAAGCGCACAGCGCAATAAAACGCGGCCATAAAAAAGGGAGACTCGAAAGTCTCCCTTTTTAGCGCATCCGGGTGTCAGTCGAACACACCGAAGGTCAGGCGGCTGAACCACGAGCGGTCGCTGCTGTTGCCTTCGGCCTCGTGCGGCTGTTCTTCAACCGCATCGCCTTCTTTAGGTTTGAGCTCGGCAGGGATCGCGTCCTTGGCATCCTGGAACTGCTTCATCACGTCCTGGTTGGCGCGGGTTTCGCCCGGCGGCAGCGGTGGACGGGATTCGATCAGGCCCAGAGTGGCCTTGCTCATCCACGAACGGTTGTCGGCTTCGGCAACGCGCGGTACGAACTGACCGTCGACCAGGGTCGGGTGGTTCGGGTAGTTGAGCTTCAGGGTTTCGAGGCTGGTGTTGGCCAGTTCGTCCAGGTGCAGGCGCTGGTAGGACTCGACCATCACCGCCAGGCCGTCACCGACCGAAGGGGTTTCCTGGAAGTTTTCCACTACATAACGACCACGGTTGGCCGCTGCAACGTACGCCTGACGGGTCAGGTAGTAGTCGGCTACGTGAATCTCGTAGGACGCCAGCAGGTTGCGCAGATAAATCATGCGTTGCTTGGCGTCTGGCGCGTAGCGGCTGTTCGGGTAACGGCTGGTGAGCTGGGCGAACTCGTTGTAGGAGTCACGTGCGGCGCCCGGGTCACGCTTGGTCATGTCCAGTGGCAGGAAGCGCGCCAGCAGGCCGACGTCCTGGTCAAAGGAGGTCAGGCCCTTGAGGTAGTACGCGTAGTCTACGTTCGGGTGTTGCGGGTGCAGGCGGATAAAACGCTCGGCGGCAGACTTGGCAGCCTCCGGCTCGGCGTTCTTGTAGTTGGCATAAATCAGTTCGAGTTGAGCCTGATCAGCGTAGCGGCCGAACGGATAACGCGATTCCAGAGCCTTCAACTTGGCGGTGGCGCTGGTATAGCTATTGTTATCCAGATCGTGCTGAGCCTGCTGGTACAGCTCGACCTCGCTCAGGTTTTCGTCGACGACTTCCTTCGATGAGCAAGCAGCGGTCAATGCGAGGATGGCGATCAGCAGCAGGTGTTTCACTTGCATGGCGGCTTGCGTCCCTATGACGGCCGCTGTCTTGGGCGGGGCCGTCCTGTTATGATGAGTGCCCCGTTGAAAAGCCTCGGGGCAAAAGACGCCGTATTTAACCACAAGCGCGCAGCCGAAACCAAAGGCTGTAGCCGACGCCTAGTCTGAGCATGTCCGATAAAATTGAACTTCGCGCAGAGGTGCCGTCCGAACTGGGCGGCCAACGCCTCGATCAAGTCGCCGCACAATTATTCGCTGAGCACTCGCGCTCGCGCCTTTCCGCCTGGATCAAAGACGGCCGCCTGACTGTGGATGGAGCGGTTATCCGCCCGCGAGACATTGTCCACGGCGGCGCCATCCTTGAGCTGACTGCCGAGCAGGAAGCTCAAGGAGAATGGGTTGCTCAGGACATCGCCCTGGACATCGTCTATGAAGATGACGACATCCTGGTGATCAACAAGCCTGCGGGCCTGGTGGTGCATCCTGCCGCCGGTCATGCCGACGGCACCTTGCTCAACGCCTTGCTGCACCACGTGCCGGACATCATCAATGTGCCGCGCGCCGGTATCGTGCACCGTCTGGACAAGGACACCACCGGTCTGATGGTCGTGGCCAAGACCATTCAGGCGCAGACGCAGCTGGTTACGCAGTTGCAGAGCCGCAGCGTCAGCCGGATCTACGAATGCATCGTGATCGGCGTGGTCACTGCCGGCGGCAAGATCAACGCGCCGATCGGTCGTCACGGCCAGCAACGCCAGCGCATGGCGGTGATGGAAGGTGGCAAGCAGGCGGTCAGTCATTACCGCGTGCTCGAGCGTTTCCGCTCCCACACTCACGTGCGGGTCAAGCTGGAAACCGGTCGTACGCACCAGATTCGCGTGCACATGGCCCACATCAACTTCCCGTTGGTCGGAGATCCCGCCTACGGCGGTCGCTTCCGTATTCCGCCGGCAGCCAGTGTGACCATGGTTGAATCGCTGAAACATTTCCCGCGTCAGGCGCTGCATGCGCGTTTCCTGGAACTGGATCATCCGACCACCGGTAAGCGCATGAGCTGGGAGTCGCCACTGCCGGACGATTTCGTCTGGTTGCTGTCGCTGCTCAAGCAAGACCGTGAGGCGTTCATCGGATGATTGACTGGCTGATTCCTGACTGGCCTCTGCCTGCCGGGGTGAAAGCCTGCGTCACCACCCGGGCGGGCGGCGTCAGTCTGGCGCCGTTCGACAGCCTCAATCTGGGCGATCACGTCGACGACAACCCTGAAGCGGTTGCCGAGAACCGCCGTCGCCTCACCGATCATTTCTCTATTCAACCGGCCTGGTTGCAACAGGTTCACGGGGTTACCGTGGCCTGTGCCGACCCGACTACAGTGGCGACAGCTGATGCCAGCTGGACGGCCACGCCGGGCATCGCCTGTACGGCAATGACGGCGGACTGCCTGCCAGCGTTGTTCTGTGACCGCGCTGGCACGCGTGTCGCTGCCGCTCACGCCGGTTGGCGCGGTCTGGCGGCGGGGGTGCTGGAGGCAACCGTCGAAAGCCTGGCCGTAGACCCTGCCGAGGTGCTGGTCTGGCTCGGCCCGGCCATCGGTCCGAAAGCTTTCGAAGTCGGCCCGGAAGTTCGCGAAGCCTTTGTCCGGCAACTCGCGGAATCCGATCAGGCCTTCGTCCCGAGCCATAACGCCGGCAAGTTCATGGCCGACATCTATACGCTGGCGCGCCTGCGCCTGGCAGCCTGCGGTGTTACTGCTGTTTACGGTGGCGGCTTCTGCACCGTGACCGATCCACGCTTCTTCTCTTACCGCCGCAGTCCGCGCACCGGTCGGTTTGCTTCCCTGGTCTGGCTCGAACGCTAGACTTATCTGATCTGCGTCAATCAAACGCTGCTTGAATCTTCCAGAATTGACCGCATCTAGTGGGGTATCTGGCAGGTTTCTCTATTTAGGTGTGTCCATCGCTCCGGCCTGCTCAAAGGAAGGTGACCAATGCGTATAGACCGTTTAACCAGTAAATTGCAGTTAGCCTTGTCCGACGCCCAATCCCTGGCTGTCGGCCTCGACCATCCGGGTATTGAACCTGCGCACCTGATGCAAGCGCTGCTGGAGCAGCAGGGCGGCTCGATCAAGCCGTTGCTGATGCAAGTCGGTTTTGACATCAACAGCCTGCGCAAAGAGTTGAGCAAAGAGCTCGACCATCTGCCAAAAATCCAGAATCCCACCGGTGACGTGAACATGTCGCAGGATTTGGCGCGTCTGCTCAACCAGGCCGATCGCCTGGCCCAGCAAAAGGGTGACCAGTTCATCTCCAGCGAGCTGGTGCTGCTCGCCGCCATGGACGAGAACAGCAAACTCGGCAAGTTGTTGCTGGGTCAGGGCGTCAGCAAAAAAGCCCTGGAAAACGCGATCAACAACCTGCGTGGCGGCGAAGCGGTGAATGACGCCAACGTCGAGGAATCGCGTCAGGCGCTGGACAAATACACCATTGACCTGACCAAGCGCGCTGAAGAAGGCAAGCTCGACCCGGTGATCGGCCGTGACGACGAGATTCGCCGGACCATTCAGGTTCTGCAACGCCGTACCAAAAACAACCCGGTGCTGATCGGTGAGCCTGGCGTGGGGAAAACCGCGATCGCCGAAGGCCTGGCCCAGCGCATCATCAATGGCGAAGTGCCGGATGGCCTGAAAGGCAAACGCCTGCTGTCGCTGGATATGGGCGCGCTGATTGCCGGTGCCAAGTACCGTGGCGAGTTCGAAGAACGCCTGAAATCCCTGCTCAACGAACTGTCGAAGCAGGAAGGTCAGATCATCCTGTTCATCGACGAACTGCACACCATGGTCGGTGCCGGTAAGGGCGAAGGCTCGATGGATGCTGGCAACATGCTCAAACCGGCTCTGGCCCGTGGCGAGTTGCATTGCGTCGGCGCGACCACGCTCAATGAGTATCGCCAATATATAGAGAAGGACGCGGCCCTTGAGCGGCGCTTCCAGAAAGTGCTGGTGGACGAGCCGAGTGAAGAAGACACCATTGCGATTTTGCGTGGCCTGAAAGAGCGCTACGAGGTTCACCACAAGGTGGCGATCACCGACGGCGCAATCATTGCGGCGGCCAAGTTGAGCCATCGCTACATTACCGACCGTCAGCTGCCGGACAAGGCTATCGACCTGATCGACGAAGCGGCCAGCCGCATTCGCATGGAGATCGACTCCAAGCCGGAAGTGCTGGATCGTCTGGAGCGGCGTTTGATTCAACTGAAGGTTGAATCCCAGGCGCTGAAGAAAGAAAGCGACGAAGCGGCGAAAAAGCGTCTTGAAAAGCTTCAGGAAGAAATCGTTCGTCACGAGCGCGAGTACTCGGACCTCGAAGAAATCTGGAATTCGGAAAAAGCCGAAGTGCAGGGTTCTGCGCAGATCCAGCAGAAAATCGAACAGTCCCGTCAGGAACTGGAAGCTGCCCGCCGCAAAGGCGACCTTAACCGCATGGCCGAGTTGCAGTACGGGGTGATCCCGGATCTGGAACGCAGCCTGCAAATGGTCGACCAGCACGGCAAGAGCGAAAACCAGTTGCTGCGCAGCAAGGTGACTGAAGAAGAGATCGCCGAAGTCGTGTCGAAATGGACCGGTATTCCGGTGTCGAAAATGCTCGAAGGCGAGCGCGACAAGCTGCTGAAGATGGAAAGCCTGTTGCACCAACGCGTGATCGGCCAGAACGAAGCGGTGGTGGCGGTGGCCAACGCCGTGCGCCGTTCTCGTGCCGGGTTGTCCGACCCGAATCGCCCAAGCGGTTCGTTCATGTTCCTCGGCCCGACCGGTGTCGGTAAAACCGAGTTGTGCAAAGCCTTGGCCGAATTCCTCTTTGATACCGAAGAGGCGATGGTGCGGATCGACATGTCCGAGTTCATGGAGAAACATTCCGTTGCGCGGCTGATCGGTGCGCCACCAGGCTACGTGGGCTACGAGGAGGGCGGTTACCTGACCGAGGCGGTGCGTCGCAAGCCGTATTCGGTGATCCTCCTGGACGAGGTCGAGAAGGCCCACCCGGACGTGTTCAACGTGTTGCTGCAAGTGCTGGAAGATGGCCGTCTGACCGACAGTCACGGACGCACCGTGGATTTCCGCAATACAGTGATCGTCATGACCTCCAACCTGGGTTCGGTGCAGATCCAGGAACTGGTCGGTGATCGTGAAGCGCAACGTGCGGCGGTGATGGATGCGGTGTCGACGCACTTCCGTCCGGAGTTCATCAACCGGATCGACGAAGTAGTGATCTTCGAGCCATTGGCACGGGATCAGATTGCCGGCATTACCGAGATCCAGTTGGGTCGTCTGCGCAGCCGTCTGGCCGAGCGTGAGCTGAAACTGAACTTGAGCAGCGAGGCGCTGGATAAGTTGATTGCAGTGGGTTATGACCCGGTCTATGGCGCACGGCCGCTCAAACGAGCGATCCAGCGCTGGATCGAAAACCCGCTGGCTCAGCTGATTCTGTCCGGCAGTTTCCTGCCTGGCGCCACCGTGACGGCCACCGTTGCGAACGACGAAATCGTTTTCAACTGAGCGTTCGCGGCACGGTAATGGAGGAGGCCCCGCATCGCGGGGCCTTTTTTTTCTTAGGGTGTTGAACTGTAAGGAAAAGGCTTGTAAAGTGCGCCCCGCAGTAAGTCACCCCAGCGGTTTCTTCTCCCCAAGGAGAAATCTGAAATAAGTTGCAAATCATTGTCTTGAAAGCAATTTAGGGGGTTGACAGAGGTGCTTAAGATTGTAGAATAGCGCGCCTCAGACACACGAACGCAGCGATGCGAACGGGTCGAAGAGGTGAAGCAAGCTTCACAGTTGTAATTGAAATATGTAGTTCCGTGATAGCTCAGTCGGTAGAGCAAATGACTGTTAATCATTGGGTCCCAGGTTCGAGTCCTGGTCACGGAGCCAATTTCAAACCGGGGTATAGCGCAGTCCGGTAGCGCGCCTGCTTTGGGAGCAGGATGTCAGGAGTTCGAATCCCCTTACCCCGACCATTTTTGGGTCGTTAGCTCAGTTGGTAGAGCAGTTGGCTTTTAACCAATTGGTCGTAGGTTCGAATCCCACACGACCCACCATTTTTGAAACCAGTTAGCGCTGGAATCGAATCTTAAGATCAGAGGCCAAAAGCGCTGATCGAAGAAGGCGCTCTTTTAAAAGGGTGCCTTTTTTTTACCGGGGTATAGCGCAGTCCGGTAGCGCGCCTGCTTTGGGAGCAGGATGTCAGGAGTTCGAATCCCCTTACCCCGACCATATTAAAAATCCTCGTATCGAAAGATACGGGGATTTTTTTTGCCTGCTGAAATCCGCTATCGCTATAAATGATCGTTCCCACGCTCCCGCGTGGGAATGCAGCCCGTGACGCTCTGCGTCACTGGACGCGGAGCGTCCCTAGAGGCATTCCCACGCAGAGCGTGGGAACGATCAATCAATTAGCAGGCGAAATGATCTTAATGCAGCTTGAGCCGCGGTTCAGTGCCGCGACCAATCCTGCTGCCGAGCATCAGCATCGCCGTGCGGAACGGGCCGTACAACGCGACCTGGTGCATGCGGTACAGCGACACGTAAAACATCCGCGCCAGCCAGCCTTCCAGCATTACGCTGCCGGTCAGGTTGCCCATCAAGTTACCCACAGCCGAAAAACGCGACAGCGAGATCAGGGAACCGTAATCGGTGTACTTGTACGTCGGCAACGGCTTGCCTTCGATGCGCAGTTTCAACGATTTGGCCAGCAGCGAGGCTTGTTGGTGCGCGGCTTGCGCACGTGGCGGCACGTTGCGATCGGTGCCCGGTTGCGGGCAGGCCGCGCAGTCACCGAAGGCAAAGATATTTTCGTCGCGGGTGGTTTGCAGGGTCGGCAGCACTTGCAGCTGGTTGATCCGGTTGGTTTCCAGGCCGTCGATATCCTTGAGGAAACCCGGCGCACGGATCCCGGCCGCCCAGACTTTCAGGCTGGCCTTGATCTCCTGGCCGCTGGCAGTGATCAGCGCATCGGCGGTGACTTCACTGACGGCTGCGTTAGTCAGCACCGTGACGCCGAGCTTTTCCAGGGTTTTATGCACAGGGCCGCCGATCCGCTCCGGCAGGGCAGGCAACACCCGTGGGCCGGCTTCGATCAGGGTGATGTGCATGTTTTCCGGAAGGATCCGGTCCAGGCCGTACGCCGCCAGTTCGTGGGCTGCGTTGTGCAGTTCCGCCGCCAGCTCGACACCGGTGGCGCCAGCGCCGACGATGGCCACGCTGATCTGTTGCACTGCATCGGATTGCCCGGCGTGGGCACGCAGGTAGTGGTTGAGCAATTGCTGGTGGAAGCGCTCGGCCTGTTTACGGGTGTCGAGGAACAGGCAGTGTTGCGCTGCGCCCTGAGTGCCGAAATCGTTGGTGGTGCTGCCGACCGAAATCACCAGCGAGTCGTAACCCACCTCGCGTGCCGGCACCAGTTCCCGGCCATTTTCATCGTAGGTAGCAGCCAGCTGGATTTTTTTCTGGGCGCGATCGAGCCCGCTCATGCGCCCCAGTTGGAACTCGAAGTGGTTCCATTTTCCCTGGGCGACATAGTTGAGTTCGTCTTCGGAAGAGTTCAGCGAACCTGCCGCCACTTCATGCAACAGCGGTTTCCAGATGTGCGTCAGGTTCGCGTCGACCAGCATCACACTGGCCGTGCCACGCTTGCCCAGAGTCTTACCCAGACGGGTAGCCAACTCCAGACCGCCGGCGCCGCCGCCAACGATGACAATACGATGAGTCATGGGGATATCTCGCAAGGCTAAAGGAAATCGGTGCAATTACCCGAGCGAGCGCCACGCAGCTCATAGCGTCAGGTAACTGATAAGTCGGCTCACAAGGCCCAGGCCAATGGTCACTGCCAATACCACCACGAGGAGCATCCACGGCCGGAAAGGCCGGCGCTCGACTCGGTTCTGGGACAGTTGCAGATACTCTTCGACATGCTGCTGGTCGTCGGGTTTCAGGCGGCTGGTCATAATAAGGCCTCGTCAGGTAGACGTTGCTAAATGTATAGAAGCTACAGCGGGGGCGCCAACAATTGCTGTCGTGGGTTCACAGGCTGATCCCGACGTCGAAGAGGATGCTGCGCCCCAGATTGCTGCGCAAAAAGTCCGGTGCATCGGGATGGGCAAACAGCACGCGGGCGAATGTCGGGCCCACCAGTGACAGCGAGCGCCACCCCTGGCGCAGGTATTCGGTAGGCGGCGGGAAATGGCTGTTGAGGTCGAGCACTTCGCGCTTGAGGCTGGCGAAGGCAATGATGTCCAGTTCTCCGAGGTCCATCCCCCGCTCTTTGTAGTTGTGGGCTTTTTTGCGCAAGGTCGGTGCCAGTCTCAGCAAGAACTCGTTGGCTGGAATACGCCTGGGTTTGGCTTCGCGGCGCACCAGTTGGCTCAGGGAGAATGCACTGCGCCGGCGTTGCAGCTCGTCGCGCCACTCGTCATTCAACCGTCGACCTTCGTCGAGCACGAAGAACACTTCGAAATTCGCCTCGCGAAATAGTACGTCCGGCGGCTCCCCGGCGGGGCTGAATTCGTCGACGCGGTAGGGAATGTTCAAGCCTTGCAGCAGGCGTTGGCAGACCCAACGCTCACGCTCCCATTTGCGGGCATTGGAAAGGAACGCGTTGGCTTGCTCGGCCGCGATGGTCAGCAGGCGCAAATAATCTGAGTCATCCATAGGCCAAGCTTAGCGTTCAAATGCGATCGCAAAGAAGACAGTTTGTCGGAGAGGAAAAACTTTCCCGAGTCTTCATCGTTGCAAGCATCCAGCGATCTTCCTCCAAAGCCCGGTCCAGGGCACTGCACAAAACGGATAGCGATCTGCACAAAGCGGATATTGCCGCGCGCCAGGCGTCCCTACCCTCGGCTTTACGGACGTTTACCGCGTTACCGATGCTCTTAAAAAAACAACAACAAGAGAAAAGATGCCATGCGCACGATCGACGTACATGAGGTTATCGACAACGCACGCTTCAACCGCTTTCACTGGAGGGTGCTGTGCTGGTGTGCCCTGATCATCATCTTCGATGGTTACGATCTGGTGATCTACGGCGTGGTGCTGCCGATGCTGATGAAGGACTGGGGGCTGAGTCCTCTGCAGGCAGGTGCATTAGGCAGTTATGCACTGTTTGGCATGATGTTCGGGGCGCTGTTTTTCGGCCCGCTGTCGGACAGGATCGGCCGTAAAAAAGCCATCACCCTGTGCGTGATGCTTTTCAGCGGTTTTACCGTACTCAATGGTTTTGCCGGCAACCCTACTGAATTTGGCATTTGCCGGTTCATCGCCGGGCTGGGGATTGGCGGGGTGATGCCCAACGTGGTGGCGCTGATGAACGAGTACGCGCCGAAAAGAATCCGCAGCACCCTGGTGGCGATCATGTTCAGCGGCTACTCGGTGGGCGGCATGCTCTCGGCCGGGCTGGGCATCGTGCTGATCCCGAGCTTTGGCTGGCAGTCGGTGTTTTACGTGGCGATTTTGCCGTTGCTGCTGTTGCCGCTGATCATGTACTTCCTGCCCGAGTCGGTCGGTTTCATGCTGCGCCAGGGCCGTAACGAAGAGGCGCGCAATGTCCTCGAACGCGTTGACCCGGCTTACGTTGCGCAAGCCTCTGATCAACTGCACATGACGGAAGTGAAGGGTGCCGGCACCCCGGTTCTGCAATTGTTTCGTGAAGATCGGGCGCTGCGCACATTGATGCTGTGGCTGGCGTTTTTCTGCTGCCTGTTGATGGTGTATGCCTTGAGCTCCTGGCTGCCGAAATTGATGGCCAACGCCGGTTACAGCCTGGGCTCTAGTCTGTCATTCCTGCTGGTGCTGAACTTCGGCGCCATCTTCGGTGCGGTCGGCGGCGGAGTGTTGGGCGATAAACTCAATCTGCCACGGGTATTGGCGGTGTTCTTCGCCATCGCCGCCGTGTCGATCACCTTGCTCGGCTTCAACAGCCCGATGCCGGTGCTCTATCTGCTGATCGCCATTGCCGGCGCCACCACTATCGGTTCGCAAATCCTGTTGTACGCCTGCGCTGCGCAGTTTTATTCCATGACCATTCGTTCCACCGGTTTGGGCTGGGCCTCGGGCATCGGCCGCAACGGGGCGATCGTCGGCCCGCTGCTGGGTGGTGCGTTGTTGGGGATCAGTCTGCCGCTGCAACTGAACTTCATGGCGTTCGCCTTGCCGGGAGCGGTCGCCGCCATCGCCATGGGCGTGTTTGCCATCAGCAGTGAGCGCAATAGCAAAGGCGTTACCTCGACACTGGCGCCAACCAGAGTCTGACCCCCACCACCCGCATCGCAACGCAACGCAACGCTGCGGGTGGCGCACGCCAACCTGTCGATCAATAACAATAAGAGAAAAGCGATGAAACAGATTCTCCCAACAACCGGTTCAGTGTTGTCCCTGGCTGTCGTCTCGGGTTTTTCCAGTGGCTTGATGGCTGCTGAAGGCGGCTTTATTGAAGACACCAGCGCCACGTTGCAGGCGCGCAATTACTACTTCAGCCGGGACTTCTCCGACATCGTCGGGGCCAGCAAGCAGTCGAAGGCCGAGGAGTGGGCCCAAGGCTTTATCCTTAACGTCAAATCCGGTTATACCCAAGGCACCATCGGTGTCGGTGTGGATGTCATCGGGTTGCTCGGCCTCAAGCTCGACAGCAGTCCTGATCGGGTCAATACCGGGCTGTTGCCGGTACAGAGCGATGGGCGCGCGGCGGATGATTACAGCCGTCTGGCCGGTGCGTTGAAGCTGCGTTACTCCAAAACAGAATTGAAAGTCGGTGAGTTGCAACCCAACCTGCCGGTGCTGGCCTTCAGCGATATTCGTCTGCTGCCGCCCAGCTATCAGGGGGCGAGCATCAGCTCCAGCGAGATCAATGGCCTGACCTTGCAGGCTGGGCATCTGAGCTCGACCAGCCTGCGCAACGAATCCGGCGAGCAAAAAATGCAGGCGATGCTCGGCCATGTACCGCAGCGCCAGGTCAGCAGTGACGGCTTCAACTTTGCGGGCGCCGATTACGCCTTCAATGACAAGCGCACCTCGGTCAGCGCCTGGTACGGGCAACTGGAAGATATCTACAACCAGCGCTTCCTCGGCCTCAAGCACAGCGAACCGATGGGCGACTGGACCCTGGGCGCCAACCTGGGCTACTACGACTCCCGTGAGGACGGCAAAAAATTGTTGGGCAACATCGACAACCGGGCGTTCTTCTCCTTGCTCTCGGCCAAGCATGGCGGCCATACGTTCTATGTCGGTTATCAGGGGATGTATGGCGACAGCGCCTTCCCACGGGTTTTCGCCAACATCTCGCCGCTGGGCAACGAGGTGCCGACCTACGAGTTCGCCTATACCGACGAACGCTCCTGGCAGGCGCGCTATGACTACGACTTCGCCGCCCTCGGGGTGCCGGGGCTGACCAGCACTGTGCGTTACATCACCGGCAACAACGTCGACACCGGCAAGGGTTTCGAAGGCAAGGACCGCGAACGCGATCTCGATCTCGGTTATGTGCTGCAGAGCGGCACCCTCAAAGGTCTCGGGATACGCGTGCGCAACGCCGTGGCGCGTTCCAACTACCGCAGTGATATCGACGAAAACCGTTTGATCCTCAGTTACACCTGGACGCTGCTATGAGCCAGTGATCACAGGTCGCTGGTGCAGTTGCCCATGACCTGATACGTCACGCGGTGGGTTTGCCCCTGATGATCGACATAGACCATGGTCGCCGGTACCACGTCGCAGGCGGTGGCGGTGTTCGTCACTGAAACCACCTTGGCGATGTCCAGTGGCTGCGCCGGGTTGTAGGCGGTGGCAGCGGTTGGCTCGTTACCGGCGGCCATGGCCGAGGTGGCGACAACACTCAGAAGCAGGCTGATCAAGGTTTTCATTTTTGTGTGCTCCGTGTGGGTTCCGATGCTTGAAGTCTATGCCTTGCCCGCTACCGATAAAGGGGCAAACGCCTGATGCAGCCTTACGTGTAACGCAACAGTCAATGCCCGAGGAGGGCCTATGGATATGCTCAATAACTTGCGGGTGTTTGTCCGCGTGGTGGACAGCGGCAGCTTTACCGCCGCCGCCGACGCGCTCGAACTCTCGACCGCGCAAGTGTCCCGACTGGTCGCGGATCTGGAGCAACATGTGCAGGCGCGCCTGCTGCAACGCACCACTCGGCGTTTGAGCCTGACCGAGGCCGGCGAGCGCTTTTTGCTGCGCAGTCGGCAAATACTCGAAGAGATGGAAGAGGCTACGGCCGAAGCGCGTGGTGCTCATCTCAAGCCCAGCGGTCGGTTGCGGGTTCACAGCATGCATGGCCTGGGTGTGCTGATCACGCCGCTGATCGCTCGATACACCGAGCTCTATCCTGATGTGGTGTTCGAGCTGACCTTGTCGCAACGCAATCCGGATCCGCTGGAAGGAGGCCATGACGTGGTGATTTCGATTGCCCATGAGCTGGCCGACTCGCAGTTTGTCGCCCAGGTCGTCGGGCAGATTTACAGCGTGCCCTGCGCCTCCCCCGACTACCTGCAACGCCAGGGGGTGCCAGACAAGCCGCTGGCCTTGAACGATCATCGCTGCCTGCGCATGCTGGATCCGTTGTACAGCGATCAATGGGTGTTTCATGACGAGGAGGGTGAGCACCGCGTCAGCCCGGCGAAGACGTTTCAGTGCAATGTTGCCGAGTCGATGGTCAAGGCTTCCGAGGCGGGGATGGGGGTCAGTCTGTTACCGCTTTATACCGCGACACGGCCGTTGAGCGACGGCACGTTGCTGCGCCTGCTGCCGACCTATCGCCCGCGTGAGCGCAATGTCTACGCGCTGTACCCGTCGCGGCGCTTTCTCGATGCGAAGGTCAGAACCTGGGTGGACTTTCTCAAGGCCGAGTTACCGCGCCTGTTCGCCGAGCATGAGGCGGTGATGAACAATCCACGTCACTGGGCCTGAGATCGGAGGGCGCGCGCAGGGCGGTGTAGACTCAAGGCTTGTTTCGGTTCGACAAGGAGTCTGAAGTGAAGGTCTGTTCAGCAGGGTTACCGGGTTTTGTGCCGTTGTGGGCGTGGGAGTGCCGACTGCGATGATCGGTGCCGCATTGCTCTCGCCCGAAACCCTCACGGTCGGCTGGCTGATCTATGTGCCGGTGCTGATCTGGGCCGTTGCCCGAGCGCCGTGGGTCGAGTTGTTCACTGACAGTCGGCGTCAGCATTTGCTGTTCGGTACGGTGTTCGCGTTGTTCGTCCTCTGGCTGGTGCGACGGGACTTCGACACCGGCGTGTCTTATCACATCATTGGCATGACGGCGGTGACGTTATTGCTGGACTGGCCGCTGGCGATTGTCGGCGGGCTGGTGGCGCAGGTGGGGCTGGTGCTGCTCGGGCGTCAGGACCTGGCTGCAATGGGGGTCAATGGCGCGTTGCTGATTCTGTTGCCGGTGCTGGTCACCGAATGCTGCGCGATCCTGGTGGAGCGGGCGCAACCGCGTAATCCCTTTGTGTATATCTTTTGCTCGGGCTTTTTGGCCGCCGGGCTTTCGGCGTTGCTCTGCCTGCTGGTGGGGCTGGGGCTGTTGTGGTTCGACGAGCGTTTTGCGATGCCGGAATGGCTGGAGGATTTTGTCGGTTACTTGTGGCTGATCATTTTCCCCGAGGCGTTTATCAACGGCATGGTGATCAGTTCGCTGGTGGTGTTCTGTCCCGAGTGGCTGGAGACCTTCAACCGCACGCGTTATTTGTCGGCGCCGTGGAAGGATGACGACAAGCCTTGATCCATATCAAATGTTCGAATCGGCTGCGATTCCATGCTCTGGAAAATCCTCAGGAGCAGTGGCATGAGCGTTTACGAATGGGCAAGACAGGAATTGCGCAACAGTCTGGAATCGGCGCATGAGGCCGGGTTTGAACCGGGGTTGAGCCTGCGTGCCTTGCTCAGTGCGGTGGTGCAGCAGAGCAAGGGCGTACGCAGTGTCGAGGATCTGGCCGATGAGTTGCAGTTTCTGGCGGAGAATCTCGACGACAGCCAGGACTACGGGTTCATGCGGCCCTGAGGGGCGGGATCAGTGGCGCGGGTCGAAGTCTTCCGAAAACAACTCGTCTTCAGAGTCGGGGCTGACCGGAATCTTGTGTTCTTCCGAGGCCCAGGCGCCCAGATCGATCAGTTTGCAACGGTCCGAGCAAAACGGCCGGAAGGTGCTGGTCGCGCTCCATTCAACAGGGGCGCCGCAGGTTGGACATTCGACGACAGGGGGTTGGCTCATGACTGGCCTCCACGCAAAGTAAGGTAAAAGTGATGCAGGCGTTCGACCTCGCTGTGCAGCCAGGCGAGGTCGCGGTCGTTGACCACCACATCGTCGGCATGGCTGAGGCGGTCCTGACGGCTGGACTGGGCCTTGAGGATCGCCTGGACTTGCTGTTCGCTGGTCTGGTCGCGCTGCAGGGTTCGTTCGATCTGTAAGTGTTCCGGTGCGTCGATCACCAGCACTCGCTGGGTCATTTTGTACTGCCCGGACTCGATCAACAGCGGCGACACCAGAATCGCATAAGGTGATTGTGCGCGTGCCAGGTGAGCGGCGATTTCCTGAGCGATCAGCGGATGCAGCAACGCTTCGAGCCAGCGGCGTTCTTCGGGGACTTCAAAGATCAGCTTGCGCAGTGCCGCGCGATTCAATTGGCCATCGGCTTGCAGCACGCCGACACCGAAGTGCTCGGCAATCTGCGCCAGCGCCGGGCGACCGGGTTCGACCACCCAGCGCGCGGCATGATCGGCATCCACCGCATGCACACCCAGATCGATGAAATGCTGGGCCGCCGCGCTTTTGCCGCTGCCGATGCCACCGGTCAGGCCGAGAATCCAGGGTTTTTCCACAGGGGTATTCATTTGAAACCGACAAACTGCCAATAGAAGCCGGTTATTTGACCACCCCAGAGCAAGGCAATCCAGCCGGCAATTGCCAGATAGGGTCCGAAGGGGATCGGCGTCGAGGTGTTGGCGTCTTTCAGACGCAGCAAAATCACTCCCCCCACGGCGCCCACCAGCGATGAAAGCAGGACCGTCAGCGGCAGAATCTGCCAGCCGCCCCAGGCACCGAGCAGCGCCAGGAGCTTGAAGTCGCCGTGACCGATACCTTCCTTGCCGGTTATCAGTTTGAACAGCCAATACACCGACCACAGCAGCAGATAGCCGGCCACCGCACCCCACATTGCCGCCTGCAAAGGCACGAAAAGCTCGAAGCTGTTGACGATCAGACCCAGCCACAACAACGGCAACACCAGTACATCGGGCAGCAATTGGTGGTCGGCGTCGATCAGACACATCGCCAGTAACCCCCAACTCAAGACCAGCCCCCACGCAGCTGTCCAACCGAAGCCGAAGTGCCAGGCGACAAACGCCGACAGCACGCCGCAGGCCAGTTCGGTCAAGGGATAGCGGGCGCTGATCGGCGCTTTGCAATTCGAGCATCGGCCGCGCAGTACCAGGTAACTGAGCAGCGGAATGTTTTCCCAGGCGCGGATTTGATGGGCGCACTGCGGGCAGTGTGAATGCGGCAGCATCAGGTTGTAGGCCGGGCCCGGTGTTTCGGGCGGTAAACCCAGTACGTCCAGGGCTTGTTGCCGCCAGTCGCACTCAAGCATTTTCGGCAGGCGCCAGACCACCACGTTGAGAAAACTACCGATCACCAGCCCAAGCACGAGCGCAGTGACAACGAATGCCAGTGGATAACCGGCCATGAATTCACTCAAGGGCATGTTCAAATCGCTGAGCCGAGTTGGAAAATGGGCAGGTACATGGCAACCACCAGCCCGCCGACAATGACGCCGAGCACCACCATGATGAACGGTTCCATCAGGCTGGTCAGGCTGTCGACCATATTGTCGACTTCAGCTTCATAGTAGTTCGCAACTTTGTCGAGCATGTCGTCCAGTGCGCCGGACTCCTCGCCAATGGCGGCCATTTGAATCGCCATGTTGGGAAAAATCCCGCTGGTGCGCATCGAGAAGTTCAATTGCATGCCGGTGGAGACATCTTGCTTGATGCGCAAGACCGCCCGTTTGAACACGATATTGCCGGTAGCGCCCGCTACCGAATCCAGGGCTTCGACCAGGGGGACCCCCGCGGCGAAGGTGGTCGACAGCGTACGGGCATAACGGGCCACCGCCGATTTGTAGAGCAGTGTGCCGACTATCGGCAGCTTCAGCAGTTGGGCATCCAGCCAGTCGCGAAAGCGTTGTGAGCGCTTGAGCGCGTGGCGAAAGCCCAGAAACCCGACTATCAAGGCGCCGAACAACAGCCACCACCACGCCTGCATGAACTCGGACAGACCGATCACCATCACGGTAAAGGCTGGGAGTTCTGCGCCAAACCCGGAAAACACCGACTGAAATTGCGGGACCACTTTGACCAGCAGAATGCCGGTGACGACGATTGCGACAAAGACCACGGCCAGCGGATAGGTCATGGCTTTTTTGATCTTGGTCTTGAGGCTTTCGCTTTTTTCCTTGTAGGTCGCAATCCGCTCCAGCAGCGTGTCGAGCGCGCCGGCCTGCTCGCCCGCGTCGACCAGGTTGCAGTAGAGCTCATCGAAATACTGCGGCTTTTTACGCAGCGCGGTGGCGAAGCTGTTGCCGGCGGCGACTTCCTGTTTCACCTCATCCACCAGCTTGCGCATGTTCGGGTTGTCGAAGCCTTCGCCGATGATCTCGAACGACTGCAGCAGCGGCACACCGGCTTTCATCATGGTCGCCATCTGCCGGGTGAAGAGGGCAATGTCCAGCGCCTTGATACGGTTACCGAGGTTGAACAGCGAAGCGGTTTTTTTTCGTACTTTGCCCGGGGTGATACCTTGTTTGCGTAGCAGCGCCTTGATCAATGCCGGGTTATGACCGCTCAGCTCGCCGGTTACCTTGCTGCCTTTCCTGTCGGTGCCTTCCCAAGCGTAGACACTGACCTTGATTGCTTTGACCGCCATGACTCAATCCTTGGTGACCCGGTTGATTTCTTCAAGACTGGTGATGCCCTGCATGGCCTTGAGCAGGCCCGAGGTGCGCAGGTCATTGAAGCCGTCCTTGCGCATCTGCGTATCGATTTCCAGAGAATTGCCTTCAGCCATGATCAGCCGTTGCAGTTCCGGGGTATTTTTCACCACTTCATAAATACCGACTCGCCCTTTGTAGCCGTTGTTGCAGTGATCGCAACCGACGGGTTCGTAGATCGTGAAAGAGCCGATGCGTTCCCGTGGGAAGCCTTCCTTGATTAGAGTTTCGTCGGGAATCGAAAGAGTTTTTTTGCAGTGGCTGCACAGCTTGCGGGCCAGGCGCTGGGCAATGATCAGGTGCACGGCCGTGGCGATGTTGAACCCCGGGATGCCCATGTTGTGCAGTCGGGTCAGGGTTTCAGCCGCGCTGTTGGTGTGCAGGGTGGTAAGCACCAGGTGCCCGGTTTGCGCAGCCTTGATCGCGATTTCGGCGGTTTCCAGGTCGCGGATTTCGCCGACCATGATCACGTCCGGGTCCTGGCGTAGAAATGAGCGTAGCGCCTGAGCGAAATCCAGGCCCTGCCTGGGATTGACGTTGACCTGGTTGATGCCTTCCATGTTGATCTCCACCGGGTCTTCGGCGGTGGAGATATTGATGTCGACCGTATTGAGGATATTCAGCCCGGTGTACAGCGACACGGTTTTCCCCGAGCCGGTCGGCCCGGTGACCAGAATCAGCCCTTGAGGTTGCTTGAGCGCCGCCATGTACAGGTCTTTCTGATCGGGCTCGTAACCCAGCGCATCAATGCCCATCTGAGCGCTGGAGGGGTCGAGAATCCGGATCACGACTTTTTCGCCCCACAACGTTGGCAGGGTGTTGACCCGGAAATCGATGGATTTGCTTTTCGACAGGTGCATCTTGAGCCGCCCGTCCTGGGGTTTTCGACGTTCCGAGATGTCCAGGCTAGCCATCACTTTCAGGCGTGCGGAGATGCGGTTGGCCAGTTGAATCGGCGGTTTGGCGACTTCGCGCAGTATGCCGTCGGTCCGTACCCGGACCCGGTAGGTTTTTTCGTAGGGTTCGAAGTGCAAGTCCGAGGAGCCGCCCTTGATCGCGTCCAGCAGCATCTTGTTGACGAAGCGCACCACCGGGGCATCGTCGGAGTCCTGGCCGATGACAGCGTCCTGGCGCTGGTCGTCGACGGCTTCGATGTCCAGACCTTCGAGATCAACGTCGGCCATGTCTTCCAGGCCCGTGCTGTGGCTGTCGAAGAATTTCTCGATGGCGTCGCTGAGTTTGTCGTCTTCGACCAGGATCGCTTCGGTGGTGAGCCCGGTGCTGAACTGGATATCGTTGATCGCCTGGTGATTGCTCGGGTCGGAAATGCCCACGAACAGTTTGTTGCCGCGCCGCCAGAGTGGCAGGGCGTGGTGCTGGCGAATCAGCTTTTCGCTGACCAGCTCTTTGGGCTGGGAGTCTTTGTCGAGACAGTTGAGGTCGAGGAAGGCGACGCCGAAATGCTCGGAGGCAACTTCCGCGACCTGGCGGCTGTTCACCATTTTGTTTTGTACCAGATAGCTGACCAGGGAAATGCGATTGCGGTGGGCTTGCTGATCCGCCTGGTGCGCGCTTTGGTCAGTGAGCAGTTCGGCCAGCACCAATTGCTTGGCCAGACCGCTGAGGGCGATGTCATTCATTCGAATACCAGACACAGACAGTTCAAGACTTATAGCCTAGTCAACGGATGGAACCCCACCAGCGTTCTTGAGGTGACAAAAAGTGTCAGTTAGTGCGGTTCCTCGGGGTGTGCGCCGGACTATTGTCGATCTGACACCCTGTAAACAGGGGGCGCAGGGGTTGGCATGTGCTGTGCTTTGACTGATTCAGGACATGAGATTTCGCCTCATGCATGGAGCCGGTTCTATGAATAATCAAAAAGGTTTTACCCTCATCGAGCTGCTGATCGTGGTGGCGATCATCGGCATTCTGGCAACGTTCGCGTTGCCGATGTATTCCAAATATCAGGCGCGGGCCAAGGTGACGGCGGGGGTGGCGGAAATTTCGGCGCTGAAGGTGCCTTTTGAAGACATCATCAATCAGGGCACCGATCCGACATTGGTGCTGATTGGCGGCACGGCAACCACCAGTAACTGCACGATTACCGCATCGGGTACTGCATCCAGCGGTGCAGGTACTATTGCTTGCACGATTCTCAATGCGCCAGGGCCGGTGCTCGGCAAAACCATCACGCTGACGCGGACACTGGCCGGTGGCTGGACCTGCGCGACCACTGCATTGCAGGACTACGCGCCGAAGGGTTGCACTGGCGCCTGATCTCGCATCAATCAATCAATGCCTCGCCTCTACGGATGCGAGGCATTTTTTTTCACTGTTCGATGGCCCCGCGGTCAATCGATAAAACCCGCAACTTGCATGTCGACAATGCCCGGGTCATGCATTTTGCATGATTCCAGGGGTTTGATTTTTTTGTAATTTATTGATTTATATAGACTTATTTGGTTGCGGGAAGTTGGCACAGGCTTCGCACTATTTCTGCTAACCCTGCTGAGAAGGCAAGCAGCAGACTTTCTGGAAGAACAGGAGTTACTCGTATGAAGACGTTCGCTATCGCTGCCGCCACTGCAACCGTTCTGACCCTGACTATGGCCAACGCTGCATTTGCGCAGACCACTCAAACCACTCAGTCGCCGATAGTGGTCGCTGCCGGTGAAATGACCAAGGCCGAGGAAGCGACTTCCGATACCTGGATCACCACTAAAGTGAAAAGCGATTTGGTCACCGAGAAGGGGATTCCTGGCACCGACATCAAAGTCGAAACCAACAAAGGCGTGGTCTCGCTGTCGTCGAAAGTAGCCGTGACCAAGTCCCAGAAAGATATGGCAGTCGCTATCACCAAGAAAATCAAAGGCGTCAAAGCCGTTTCAGCTGATGGCCTGATGACCCAGTAAGACTCAAGGCTTCTCGCCTGAACCGGGAGAAGGGAATCTTGAGAGCGCTGTAGAACCCCTGTGGGAGCGAGCTTGCTCGCGATGGCAACTCTTCATTCAACCTCTATGTTGAATGTTAGTCAGCTATCGCGAGCAAGCTCGCTCCCACATTGGCACATTGGATAGTCGTAACTTCAGCTTCCGCGTTTGCTGGTGATCTGTACCAGGCGGTTGCCTTCAAAGCGCAGGTATTGGTACATGCCGCTGTTCGGACCGTAGGTCCATTCCTCAACCGGGACTTCTTCCCGGCGATTGGCGCTGCGTTTGTAGCCCAGCGCATCACGTGCCACCGGCTCACCGCATTTTTGCAGCACTTCACCGGCGCGATCACCGACGCTGATCAACTGACTGCCGCAGCGCAAGGTATCGGCCGCCGATGCCTTACTGGCGGCAAGCGCCAGTATCAGGCCGATCAGCAATCGGTTGTTCATACTCACTCCGCGTCCAGGTGCATGGGCGTGACGACCCGGCCATCGCTTTCGGCCTCACCCAGGTTAGCGTCGATGAAGTACACCCGGTCATCGGCGAGCTGGGCTTTGTCGACCAGGTAGTCCTTGATGGTGCTGGCGCGATCCTGACCCAGTTGGCGCAGCAGCGCGGTGTCTGAAGACCAGAACTTGATCACGCCTTCACGCAGTTTGGCGGTGCGCTCTGCTTTGCCCAGTTGCGTCCATTCGGCCGGTGGCTGGGTTTTCAGGCGCGTGCGGTAGATGGCTTCGAGCAGCGGGCCTTTTTCGCTGTCCGGGACTTCCAGCAACGAAGCTTGCGCAGGGACTTTGTCGCCGCGACGCTGGAGCATTTTGTAGTAGTTGTACTGGTATTCACGTTCCAGTCGCTGTTCGGCAATCAAGGAGCCATCGCTTTTCTCGGCGGCGGTACCTTCGATTTCCAGGCGCAGGGCCGGACGTTCTTTGAGCGCTTTGGCCAGGGTATCGAGCGCCGACTCGGCGTTTTTGCTCAGCTCGCTTGAACCGGGCGCGAACGACACGCTGCCCAGGTCCTCGGCCCCACTGCTGTTGATCAGCCCGCCAATGAGCTTGAAGGGCGCCTCGGCCGCGCGCACGATCAGGTTGCGCAGGGTTTGCCAGATGATTGGCATCACGCTGAATTGAGGGTTGTTCAGGTCACCGGTAATCGGCAATTCGATGGATATCTTGCCGTCGGAGTCCTTGAGCAGTGCGATGGCCAGTTTCAGCGGCAAGCTCACGGCGTCCGGGCTGTCGACTTTTTCACCCAGCTGCAGTTGCTCCACCACCACTTTGTTTTCGGCTTTCAACTGGCCCTTGGTGATCTGGTAGTGCAGGTCGAGATTGAGTCGACCCTTGCGGATCCGGTAGCCGGCAAACTTGCCGGAGTAAGGCGTCAGGGTGGTCAGTTCGACCCGCTTGAAACTGGTGGCGATATCCAGCGCGGACATCGGGTCAAATGGGGTGACGCTGCCCTTGATGGTCACCGGTGCGTATCGATCGACCTTGCCCTTGATGTCGACGGCGGCGGGTTTGACCTGGCGGCTGTCGATGGTGCCGATCTGGCCGTTGAGCTGTTGAATGGCGGTGGCGAAGTTCGGTGTCAGGCTGAAGTCGGCGAAGTTCGCCGAACCGTCGTTGATCGCAATCGCGCCGATGTGGATACCCAGTGGCTTGTCCTTGCTTGCAGCAGGTTTCGCGGCGGTGGTTTTACTGCCGTTGTCGGGCGATTGCGGGATCAGCAGGTCATTGATGTTGGTGGTGCGATCATCGTTGATCATGAAGCGCACATAGGGCTGTTGCAGATTGATCTTGTCGATCGACAGGCTATCGCCATGTTGGTAGTTCAGGCCTTCGACCACCACTTGCTGCCACTTGAGGAAGTCGCGGGTTTTCAGAGTGTCCAGGGTGTGCAATTGATCGACCTGAGCGCGGCCGGTGACGCTGAACGCCAGTGGCTCGGTGCTTTTCAGGTCGACCGCCAGGTCGCTGCCGAGCATCCCGGAACGCAGCTCCAGACGAATGAACGGGTTGATATAGGACTGGGCGACGCGCAAGTCGATGTCTTTGGTCTGGACCTTGAGTTTGGCGCTGATCGGCGCAAGGTTGACCTCGCCGTCCGCGAGAATCTTGCCCTGCTTGCCCAGGCCGGTATCGACTTTGAGGGAGAACGGCGAACCATTGAGGCTATCGAAATTCTTCACGTCGACGTTCAGCGGGCCAAGCTCCAGTGCCACCGCCGGTTGGGCCTGACGGTCGGCCAGGTGCACTTTATAGTTGCGCAGCTCGACATCCTTGAGCAGCACTTGCCAAGGTTTGCTCGGCACCGCTGGATCGGGTTTTGGTTGCGGCGAGTCTGCCGCCGCCGGGGCCTTGGCTGGCTCGGGTTTTGTGGCCGGTTTGGCCGGTTGGCTGGCGAAGAGTTTCTGCCAGTCGAGCTGGCCATCGGCTTCACGGGCGGCCCAGGTTTCGAGCTTCTGGCTGCGGATCTTGCCGACGATCACTTGTTGCTTGACCAGATCGACCGTGGTCTCGCTGACGTCCAGACGTTCGAGGCGCACCAGCGGCCGGCCATCCGGGGCCTTGATGGCGAACGGTGCAACGCTGACCGAGGCGTTGTTCAGCAGCAGTTCGGTTCCCTGCGTCAGGTTGAACTTGTAATCGGTGCTCAGGTTCAGCGTTCCGTCTTCGAGCACCAGCGGCAATGCGTCACGCACGTAAGGCCACCAGGATTTCATTTTGCCGTCGGTGACTTTCAGTGTGCCTTCGGAGCTGATGGGCACCAGGCTGATGTGGCCGGTCCAGTCGATCCGGCCACCCGCCGGGCCAGCTGCGACGAGGGTCATGGCGGCGTTGTCGTCGGGCAGGGTACTGAGGTTGTTCAACTCCAGATTGAGCGTGTCGTACAGGAATTCGATCGGCTCGCTCGGGCGCAGGTCCTGGAAGTGCACATAACCACCGGCCAGGTTGATGTGGTCGATGCGCAGCGGGAAGGGTTTGGCGTTCGGGTCCGCAGGCGTCGGCTCACTGGCTGGCAACTTGAACAATTGCGTGAGGTTCAGGCTGCCGTCCTTGTTGAACAGAATCTCGGTTTTCGGCTTGTCCAGCTGCACATCGATCAAGTGCAGTGCACGAGTCCAGAGGCTATCGATTTGCAGGTTGGCGTACAGGCGCTCGAAGGCAAGCTGTTCCTTGCCCGGCTCGCCGATGTTCAGGCCCCAAACGGTCAGTTCAAGACTGAAGGGATTGAGTTCGATCCGTTGAATGTGCGCAGGCACCGCCGCGTAGTTGGCCAATTGTTGATTGGCGACCCGCAAGGCGATACCCGGCAAAATCAGAAAGCCCAACAAGCTGTAAAGGGCGACGGCAATCAACAAGGCGCCGATGGCGCGAATCAATCCTTTGGGCATGTTCGGCTTCAACTATCGGAATCGGGAGTGCCTTGGAGTATGGCATGCGATTCTGGTTCCAAAGCAATCACCTTGAACAGCAAATGTCAGGTTTTTTCGAAAGAGGTCAGAGTTGCAGGATCAGGGTTTTCAGCGGCGGCTGCTGATCCATCGACGGAAAGTCGCTGCCAGGTGTCAGCACTTTCCAGTCGCGCACCGGGCGTCCGGCCTTTTCTGCGCAGCGCAGCACCTGCTCACGCCAGTCGTCCATGCTGACTTTTGCCAGGTTGTTGCAGCAGATCAGCACGCCATCGTCGGCGGTGGCCAGTAGCGCCGGTTTGAGCAAACTCTGATAGTCGCGCAGCAGGTCAACGGTGCCGAATGCACTTTTGGCCCAGGCGGGTGGATCGAGCAGGACCAGGTCGTACTGACGCTGTTCCAGGCGCGGATAACTTGGCAGTTTTTGCCCGCGGCGCTGGCTGATCGGCAGGCCGGCGAGTTGGCGGATGGCCGGGAAGTAATCGGACTGTACGAACTGCATGGTCGGCAGTTGCGGGTTGAGCAGACCGTTCTCACGGCCGACTGCCAGGTTACCCTCGGCGAAATCCAGATTGCACACCTCGCGTGCACCGCCAGCCGCCGCGGCAAGGCCGACGCCACAGGTGTAGGCGAACAGGTTCAGCACGCTTTTGCCGGCGCTGTGGTCCTTGACCCAGCCGCGGGCGTTGCGCAGGTCGAGAAACAGCAGAGGGTCTTGCCCGGCGTGGCGACCACGGACCCGGTAGTTCAGGCCCCATTCGTGGCCGACCATGTCGACAAGTGCGGCCTCTTCGGCGCGGTAGACCGTGTCTTCGCGATCAATCCGCGAGTTACCCCGGGAGCGGTCGTTATAGACCAGCAGGGTGTTGAGGTTGAGGTGTTGATTGATGATCGCGTGCAACGCGAGCAAGTCATCGCGTTCCAGCGACTGGTGAAAGCTCTGGACCAGCAGTTGCGGGCCGTAACGGTCGATGGTCAGGCCGCCGGCACCTTCCTGGCTGCCATGAAACAGCCGATAGCAGTCGGTGCCTTGCGAGTGGAGCTCGGCGAGCAAGTCTTGGCGATGATCGAGGGCGGCGCGCAGCGCCTGATTCAAGGAAGACATGGACGCGCCTTGCTGGGGAATTTGGCGCGAGAGTTTAACAGGATTGTGATCGATGGATCCCCTGTGGCGAGGGAGCTTGCTCCCGCTCGGGCGCGCAGCGCCCGTAAAACTTTCGACCGGGCTCTGTCTGAAAGAGCTCGGCTGAGGGATTTGGGAGCTCTTCGCGCTCCAACGGGAGCAAGCTCCCTCGCCACAGGGTAATTGTTTGGCGAGGACTTGGCGTTCGGTCGGCAACACCACGCATTCAGCTGGGGATTCCCATCCGCCGTTTGGCCCGCTGCACCGAACCATTGCGCACCGCCCAGCGCAGCATCGGGGCACTGCGATTGACGCTGGCGCGAATCAGTTTGCGTTGTAGCGGATTCTGGCGGACACCGAGCATGTCACTGGCCCAGTCGGGCAGCAGGTCGATGCCCGCTTGCATCATCAGCCCACCGAAGGGCCTGGCCAGGCGGCTGGGTGACGGTGCAGCGAGGAGCAACCGCAGCACTTCGCGGCTGCGTTCATCGCAGAGCAGTTGTGGGCGAATTCGCTCAAGGTATTCGCTGATTTCCCGCCGTGAGCGCGGAACATCGCGGGCGCCCAGACGCTCGGCGACCAAGGCGATCTCGGCGTAGTAACGGTCCTGATCGGCGGGCGAAAGATTCGGATTGCGGTAGCGCAAATGCGCGGCGAGAAAATTGCTGACCTCGGCCACATGGACCCAGGTCAGCAGGTCCGGATCGCTGGCGGCATAAGGGCGCCCATCAGGCGCGATGCCGACCACTTGCAGGTGAATGGTACGCACTTTCTCGATCAGCCACTCGGCGTCCTGACGCGAACCGAAGGTGGTACCGGAGATGAACTGCCCGGTGCGGCGCAGTCGACCGAGCATGTCTTCGCGGAAGTTCGAGTGGTCCCAGACCCCGGCCAGCGCCAGCGGGTGTAGGGCTTGCAGCATCAAGGCGCTGATGCCGCCGATGAGCATGCTGCTGAAGTCGCCATGCACTTGCCAGCTCACCGAGTCGGGGCCGAAGAGGCCGGGATCGCCCTTGGGGTTTTCCAGGTCGAGCTTGCCCAGCGAAAGGCCGGACAGGCTCATGATCTGGGTTTCGATACGGCTACGGATGAATTCCATGACGACTCGGTGGCTACGGTATTTAAAAAGTGCGCGGCCAGCGGCCGCGCTTGGATGAACAGATCATTGGTTCAGACGCTTGTCGATCAGCCCGGCGACCACGCTGGGGTCGGCCAGGGTCGAGGTGTCACCGAGGCTGTCGAGCTCATTGCAGGCGATCTTGCGCAAGATGCGCCGCATGATCTTGCCCGAACGGGTTTTCGGCAAGGCCGGTGCCCATTGGATCAGATCGGGTTTGGCGAAACTTCCGATTTCCTGGCTCACATGGGCCAGCAGTTCTTTGTGCAACGCGTCGCTGGGTTCGATGCCGTTCATCGGCGTGACAAAGGCGTAGATGCCCTGGCCCTTGAGGTCGTGGGGGTAACCGACCACCGCCGCCTCGGCGATGCTGTCATGCAGTACCAGCGCGCTTTCGACTTCGGCAGTGCCGATGCGGTGCCCGGAGACGTTGATCACATCATCGATGCGTCCGGTGATCCAGTAGTCGCCCTGTTCGTCGCGTCGCGCGCCGTCCCCGGTGAAGTAGTAGCCGGGATAGGGTTTGAAATAGGTATCGATCATGCGTTGCGGGTCGCCATAGACACTGCGGATTTGCCCTGGCCAGCTCGATTTTATGGCGAGCACGCCGCTGCCGGCGCCGCTGATTTCCTTGCCTTGTTCATCGAGCAATACCGGTTGCACGCCAAACATCGGCCGGGTTGCGCAACCGGGTTTGATCCGTTGTGCGCTGACCAGCGGGCTGAGCATGATGCCGCCGGTTTCAGTCTGCCACCAGGTATCGACGATCGGGCAGCGCTGCTCGCCGACCGCGTTGAAATACCAGTCCCAGGCTTCCGGGTTGATCGGTTCTCCGACGCTGCCCAGCAGCCGCAAACTGGCGCGTGAGCTGTCTTTCAACGGCTCCAGGCCTTCGCGCATCAGAGCTCGCAAGGCGGTTGGCGCGGTGTAGAAAATGTTCACCTGATGCTTGTCGATGACCTGCCAGAACCGTGAGCTGTTCGGGTAGCTTGGCACGCCTTCGAAGATCAGTGTGGTCGCGCCATTGGCCAGTGGCCCGTAGACGATGTAGCTGTGGCCGGTGACCCAGCCGACGTCGGCGGTGCACCAGAAGACTTCGCCGTCGCGGTAGTCGAACACGTACTTGAAGGTCATCGCCGCTTGCAGCAGATAGCCGCCAGTGGTGTGAAGCACGCCTTTGGGTTTACCGGTGCTGCCGGAAGTGTAAAGGATGAACAACGGGTCTTCGGCGTCCATGGGTTCTGGCGGGCAGTCGTCGCTGACGTCGCGCAGGGCCTGGTGATACCAGAGGTCGCGGCCCTCGACCCAATTGACCTCGATCTGAGTGTGTTCGACCACTACGACAGTACTGACGGCCGGGCAACTGAGCAGGGCTTTGTCGACGTTCTGTTTGAGCGGTACATATTTACCGCCACGTACCCCTTCATCGGCGGTAATCACGGTACGGCAGTCCGCGTCGAGGATCCGGTCACGCAGGGAATCGGGGGAAAACCCGCCAAAGACCACCGAGTGCACGGCGCCAATGCGTGCGCAGGCGAGCATTGCGTAGGCGGCTTCAGGGATCATTGGCATGTAGATGCACACCCGGTCGCCTTTTTTTACGCCACGGCTTTTCAGCACGTTGGCCAGGCGGCAAACGCAGTGATGAAGTTTCTGGTAGGTGATGTGCAGCGATTCAGCCGGGTCGTCGCCTTCCCAGATGATCGCGGTCTGTTCGCCGCGTTGGGTGAGGTGGCGATCGATGCAGTTATAGCTGACGTTGAGCTGAGCACCGGCAAACCATTGTGCCGCGCCGGTTTTGATATTCGTGTGTTGAACGCTTTGCCAGGGGGTCGACCAGTCGAGAAAACGCTTGGCCTGTTCGGCCCAGAAGACCTCGGGTTGCTCGATGGATTGGCGGTACAGGCGCTGGTAGTCGTCCTGACTCAGTTGCGCAGCCTGGCGGACGGCATCGGCTTTGGGGAACATGCTGATATCGAACATGGCGGTTCCTTATGCTTGTATTGCACAAGTGATAAAGATGCGCCGAGTGACTATCGGGTTCAAGAGGGGGAGCTACGCGACCCTCGTAGGAGCAGAGCTTGCTCGCGATGAACGATGATGCGGTGTATCGGATACACCGCAGCGCCTGCATCGCGAGCAAGCTTTGCCCCTATGGGACGGTGGAGGGTCAAATCACCCGCGGTGACGACCACGGAAGTAGTTGATCAGGCCCTGGGTCGAAGCGTCTTCGGCCGGGGTTTCTTCGCTGCCGACCAGGCGGCTGTAGACGCCTTTGCCCAGCTCCTTGCCTAACTCCACGCCCCATTGGTCGAAGGCGTTGATGCCCCAGATCACGCTCTGCACGAACACCTTGTGCTCGTACATCGCGACCAGCGCGCCCAGACGACGCGGGCTGATGCGCTCGACCACCAGGGTGTTGCTCGGGCGGTTGCCCGGGATCACCTTGTGCGGTGCGAGTTTTTGCACCTGGTCTTCGGTCACGCCTTTTTCACGCAGCTCGGCTTCCGCCTCGGCGCGGGTCTTGCCGAGCATCAGCGCCTGGCTTTGCGACAGGCAGTTGGCGTACAGCCACTGGTGGTGGTCGGCAACCGGGTTGAAGCTGACGATCGGCACGATGAAGTCAGCCGGAATCAGTTGGGTGCCCTGGTGCAGCAACTGGTGATAGGCGTGTTGACCGTTGCAACCGACGCCGCCCCAGATGACCGGACCGGTATCGGTGGAAACTGGCGTGCCGTCCTGACGTACGCTCTTGCCGTTGGATTCCATGTCCAGTTGCTGCAAGTGCTTGGTGATGTTGCGCAGGTAGTGGTCGTACGGCAGGATCGCGTGGCTTTGCGCGCCCCAGAAGTTGCCGTACCAGACACCCAGCAGTGCCAGCAGCACCGGCATGTTCTGTTCGAATGGCGCGCTCTGGAAATGCTGGTCCATGGTGTAGGCACCGGACAGCAACTCCTTGAAGTTCGACATGCCGATGGCCAGGGCAATCGGCAAACCGATGGCCGACCACAGCGAGTAACGCCCACCAACCCAGTCCCACATCGGGAAGATGTTTTCTTCGCGAATACCGAAGGCCACGGCCGCAGCGTTGTTGCTCGAAACGGCGATGAAGTGGCGATACAGCTCGGCTTCGGAGCCGCCCTGAGCCAGGTACCAGGCGCGTGCGGCCTGGGCGTTTTTCAGGGTTTCGAGGGTGTTGAAGGATTTCGAGGAAACGATGAACAGGGTGGTTTCGGCACGAATCTTTGCCGACAACTCATGGAATTCGCTGCCGTCGATGTTCGCCAGGTAATGGCAGCGCACGCCTTTCTGGGCGTAGGACAACAGCGCTTCGGAAACCAGTTCAGGGCCGAGGAACGAACCACCGATGCCGATGTTCACCACGTCGGTGATCGGCTTCTCGGTGTAACCACGCCACAGGCCGTCGTGAATGCGCCCGACCAGCTCGGTGATCTGGTTCAGCACTTTGTGCACGTCAGGCATGACGTTGACGCCATTGACCGACAGCTTGTCGCCCACCGGGCGGCGCAGGGCCGTATGCAGCGCCGGGCGGCCTTCGGAGGCATTGACGATTTCGCCGTTGAACAACGCCTTGATCGCGTCTTGCAAGCCGACTTCGTTCGCCAGGCCCACCAGCAGATTGCGGGTTTCGGTGTTGATCAGGTTTTTCGAGTAATCAAGAAATAGCCCACAGCTGCTCAGTGTGAACTGGGTAAAACGCTGCGGGTCGGCATTGAACGCTTCGCGCATGCTGAAATCCTGCATGGCTTGGCGGTGATCATTCAGCGCCTGCCAGGCTGGCAGAGCGGTAACGTCATGAGGAGTGCGGTAGTACGCCATCGCTGCGGGTTTCCTTTTTACTTGGACTGCCTTTAGGACACTGAAAAAACCGGAATGTCCTGTTTGATGACAGGCACCCTCCGGTTGAACTGCGAATAAACGATTTAATAACGCAGGGCGATTACAGTAAACCTCGCGATGTGATCTGTCTTGGCTTTGTCTGACCTGTGACCGGTACTATTTTGTACCGGCGCTTCAGGTAGCCAGGCAGGTTTTCAGTGCACAGGGTACGGGGGGAGGGCTCAGGCGACCTGAACCGGGATGGCATTGCTGGTATGGCTCAATTCGTTGCCTGGAGCCATGTAGAGCATGCGCGGTTTGAAATTGAGCAGTTCGGCTTCGCTGTAATGAGCGTAAGCGCAGATGATCACCCGATCACCGACCTTGGCCTTGTGTGCGGCGGCGCCGTTGACCGAGATCATGCGCGAGCCTTCTTCGCCACGGATGGCGTAAGTGGTGAAGCGTTCGCCGTTATCGACGTTGTAGATCTGGATTTGTTCGTACTCACGGATCCCGGACAGGTCCAGCCATTCGCCGTCGATGGCGCAAGAGCCTTCGTAGTCGAGCACTGCGTGGGTAACTTCGGCGCGATGCAGCTTGGCCTTGAGCATGATGGCGTGCATGAGTGTTTCCCTTGGTCAGATCCGAACGGCGGGCAGTTTGCCCGAAGCTTTTGAGGCCGGCAATACACCGCAAAAGATCGCAGCCTGCGGCAGCTCCAACACGGAATCGTATAATTCTGTAGTTGCTGCCGCCGGCTGCGATCTTTTGATCTTGCCCTTTAAACCGGAGCGTCGAGGTTCAGGTGCAGGTTGTCGATCAACCGGGTCGTGCCCAGGAAAGCGGCCACCAGGATCACCAGGTCACGGTCACCCACGGTCGCTGGGCGCAGGGTCAGCGCGTGGCGGATTTCCAGGTAATCAGGACGCAACCCGGCGGCCTGGAGCTGCTCGATCTTCCGGGCCAGGAGCGCCGGGTAATCGCGTTCGCCCTGTTTGATGGCTTCGGCGATGTCGCTCAGCGTGCGATACACAATTGGCGCGACGGCCCGCTGTTCTTCACTGAGGAAACCATTGCGCGAGGACAGCGCCAGACCGTCGGCGGCTCTTACGGTGGGCTCGCCAATGATCTGGATCGGCATGTTCAGGTCATGCACCAGCGCGCGAATCACCGCCAGTTGCTGGAAGTCTTTATGACCGAAGACCGCGAGGTCTGGCTGAACCATGTTGAACAACTTGCTGACCACCGTCGCCACGCCTTCGAAATGCCCGGGGCGGCTGGCGCCACACAGGCCTTCAGAAAGCAGTGGAACGCTGACGCGGGTCTGGCCGGCCATGCCGTCCGGATACATTTCCTCGACGGTTGGGGCGAACAACAGGTGACAGCCGGCTTGCAGCAGTTTCTCCTGATCGGCGGCCAAGGTCCGCGGATACTTGTCGAGGTCTTCGCCCGCGCCAAATTGCAGCGGGTTGACGAAAATGCTCGCGACCACAAAGTCCGCTCGTTGGGCGGCTTTGGTGACCAGCGCGACGTGACCACTGTGCAGGTTGCCCATGGTCGGTACGAAGCCGATACGTTTGCCTTCGCCGCGAGCGCGGGCGACGGCGGCACGTAGTTCGCGTACGGTTTTGACAGTGTTCATGCAGAGAATCCGTGTTCGGCGCCAGGGAAGGTTGCGGCTTTGACTTCAGCGACGTAAGCGCTCAGGGCAGCGTGAATGCTGTCTTGGCCGGCCATGAAGTTCTTCACGAACTTCGGTGCGCGGCCGCTGAGGGACAGGCCGAGCATGTCGTGCAGTACCAGCACCTGACCGTCGGTGGCATTGCCGGCGCCGATGCCGATCACTGGAATCTTCACCGCTTGAGTGATTTCGTGGGCCAGCTCGCTCGGTACACACTCGAGCAACAGCATCGCCGCGCCGGCCTGTTCCAGGGCAATCGCGTCGGCACGCATCTGCCGGGCCTGGTTTTCATTGCGGCCCTGAACTTTATAGCCGCCGAGAATGTTCACCGACTGTGGCGTCAGCCCCATGTGCGCGCACACCGGAATACCGCGTTCGGCCAGTAGACGAATCGACTCGGCCAGCCACAGCGCGCCTTCGACCTTGACCATGTGCGCACCCGCCTGCATCAGCTGGGCACTGTTGGTCATCGTTTGCTCGATGGTGGCGTAGGCCATGAACGGCAGGTCCGCGAGGATCAAGGCATCGGTGTTGCCACGCTTGACCGCGGCGACGTGGTAAGCCATTTCGGCGGTGGTCACCGGCAGGGTGCTGTCGTGTCCTTGCAACACCATGCCAAGGGAGTCGCCCACCAGCAACACTTCAACACCCGCCTCATTGCAAGCGTGGGCGAAGGTAGCGTCGTAGCAGGTCAGCATGGTGATTTTTTCACCCTTTTGCTTGAGGCTCTGCAATGTGGTCAAGGTGATAGCTGGCATGTAAGGAATCCTCATTCAGGCGCTTGGAAAACTACTGCGGGTAACGCGCGTGATTCTTCATTTACTCAGGCGCACGGTCTTGTGTCGTGCTTTAAAAGCCTGGATTGCGCCCTGTAGTGCCGGGTTGGCGGCAGCGGGACGCCTATAGTCGTGAGGAGAACTCGGGAAGTCAATTGGATGTGTTACCGCAATGTTACGTCGTTGGTGTTACCGGCGTTACTGATGCGATTCAGCATAGATCTGTAGGAGCTGAGCTTGCTCGCGATGAGCGATTACGCGGTCTGTCTGGAAACCGCAGTGTTGCCATCGCGGGCAAGCCTTGCTCCTACGGGGCCAGGCGTTCCAGTCCGACGAACGGACATGCGGCGAGCAGTTCGCGCAGGTGACGGCCGTCCGCCAGTTGCAGATCGGCGGGCGCCAGTTCGGCCAATGGGTACAGCACAAAGGCTCGGGCCTGCATGTGGTAATGGGGGACTTTGAGGCGGGGCTCGTCGATCAGTCGATCGCCAAACAGCAGGATATCCAGATCCAGCGTGCGCGGGCCCCAGCGTTCATGACGCTCGCGACCCTGGTCGATTTCGATGGCTTGCAGCGCATCGAGCAGCTCGAGCGGCGCCAGCGTGCTGTCGAGCGCGGCCACCGCGTTGGTATAGCGCGGCTGGCCCGGCAGCAAGGAGTCGCTTTGATAGAAGGACGAAACCCCCACCAGCGCTGTCTTGGGTAACTGCGCGAGCGCTTCGACGGCGCTGCGCAATTGTTCCGCTGGGGCGGCGAGGTTGCTGCCCATGCCAATGTAAATGCGTTCCATCGATTTACTCGCCCGACGCACTCGGTACGCCAGCGGCACGTTTGCGTTTGGCGCCACCGCTGCGGCGACGTTTACGCGGCGCACCGCTGGCACCGTCGTCCTTGCCACTGAGGTCGCGGATCATGTCGCGGCGTTCGCTTTCGTTGGCGTCCTGATAGTCCGTCCACCATTCGCCCAGGCCATTGGTCTGTTCGCCAGCGCTTTCGCGCAGTAGCAGGAAGTCGTAACCGGCGCGGAATCGCGGGTTGTCCAGCAACAGGTCGGCACGTTTGCCACTGCGGCGCGGAAGACGCTCCTGCATGTCCCAGATCTCGCGGATCGGCATGGTGAAGCGCTTTGGAATCGCGATCCGCTGGCATTGCTCGCTGATCAGTTCGTGAGCCGCTTCCTGCATGGCCGGAATCGGCGGCATGCCACGATCCTGCAAGCGCAGTACGCGGGCCGGCAAGGCTGGCCAAAGCAGGGCGGCGAACAGGAACGCTGGCGTCACCGGCTTGTTCTGCTTGATCCGCAGGTCGGTGTTGATCAGCGCTTCGCTGATCAGGGTGTGAGTGTAGGTCGGGTTGTGTTCCAGGGCTTCGGCGCTGGCCGGGAACAGTGGGTCGAACAATTGCAGGTCGACCAGCATCTCGAAGGTGTCCGCGGCATGACCCGAAAGGAACAGCTTCAACACTTCTTCGAACAAGCGCGCCGACGGGATCTCGCGCAGCATCGGTGCCAGGTTGCGGATTGGCGCGGCACTGTGTTTTTCGATGCCAAAGTCCAGCTTGGCGGCGAAACGCACCGCACGAAGCATCCGCACCGGGTCTTCCTGGTAACGCTGGGTCGGGTCGCCGATCAGGCGGATCAGGTGATTGCGGATGTCGTGTACGCCGTTGGCGTAGTCGAGAATGCGTTCGCTGACCGGATCGTAATACAGGGCGTTGATGGTGAAGTCGCGGCGTTGCGCGTCTTCCTCCAGCGTGCCGTAAACGTTGTCGCGCAGAATGCGCCCGCTTTCGTTACGCGAGGACTGGTTGCTGTCTTCTTCCTCGTCGTTTTGCGGGTGATTGGCGCGGAAGGTCGCGACTTCAATGATTTCGCGACCAAAATGGATGTGCACCAGTTTGAATCGGCGCCCGATGATCCGCGCATTGCGAAACTCGGCGCGAACCTGTTCCGGCGTGGCGCTGGTGGCGACGTCGAAATCCTTGGGTGTGATGTTGAGCAACATGTCGCGCACACAGCCACCGACCAGGTAAGCCTGGTAGCCGGCGTTCTGCAGGCGTTCGACGATGTTCACCGCATAACGGCTGAACTGAGCCCGTTGCAGCGAGTGTTGGCTGCTGTTGAGCACTTCAGGCGTGCTGCGAATGTGTTGCGTACGACGCAAGGGAGAACGGAATGACTGGAACAGCTTCTTCAGCATGGGATGCACTGTTTGAAGGAATGTTCGGCCAAAACGAAGAATGACCGCATGATGGGCCGGGATTCTAGCATTTAGTCGGGGGATGGTGTAGGAAGCTGCGCAAGGTCTCTGTAGCAGCTGTCGAGCCTGCAAGGCCAAACGCCAGAAACCACAAGGGGAGCCGAAGCTCCCCAAGAAGTAGTTGCATGCTCTATTTTTATTTTTGGTTTCGGGCTTCTTGTTTTTGTGTAACGCCCTTGTCATGAAGATTTCCTTCATGACCCTCCCAATCGGGAGCCAAGAGCAAACGGATTGCTTTGATCGCTGTGTTGCAATGATCTGTGTGATCCAACCAGTTCAGGCTCTGCCTTAGGGCAGTTTTTGTTGTTCTCGGCCTGGTTGCGGGGCAAGCCCCAAATACAACGCCTCTCCAAAAGAATCAGTTAGCTACGCCTCTCGCCGTCTTGTTTTTGTTATGCGTGAGTCGATTCGTCTTATTTTTATTGTCTTGTGCATTGCTTGTTATTGTTCTTGTACCAAACCTATAGCAGGTGCCGTGCCAACTTTTGCGGGCCCCAGTAAAACAAGGGGTTAGGTGCCTGAGTCGCCTTTTTCATGGCCAAAAAAAACCGGGGTTTCGTTACCGTAAGCCCCGGCTTCTGTTACGAGAAAAAGCTGCGGTAACAGTTTTTTCACAATGTCATGTGTTACTCGCACACTCGACAGGTGACGTTCAGCTTTCGCTGGTCGCGCCGGTCTTGCGTCGTGGGATACCGAGGCGCTGACGACGTTCCCACAGGCATTTGCGGCTGACGCCGAGTTTGCGCGCCAGCTCGGTTTCGGTCATGTGATCCTGGTGTTCGAGGACGAAGTGCTGGAAATAGTCTTCCAGTGACAGGTCTTCGGTGGGCTCGTGGCTGGTGTTGCCGGTGCTGCCCTGTTGCGGTGCCAGGCCGATGAACTCGTCATCTTCAAGGTCGCTGAGCTCGATATCGATGCCCAGCAACTCGGCAGAAATCTCCGGGCTCTCACACAGGATGACGGCACGCTCGACAGCGTTTTCCAGTTCGCGCACGTTGCCCGGCCAGGAGTAATGACGAATTGCCTGCTCGGCGTCCGGAGCGAATTTCAGGTCGGTGCGATTCACGCGCGCGCTCTGGCGGGCGAGGAAAGCATGGGCGATTTCGTTGACGTCCGCGCCACGCTCACGCAGGGCCGGCAGTTTCAGGGCGATAACGTGGAGACGGTAATACAGGTCTTCACGGAACTGGCCGATCTTGGCCAGGCTCTTCAGGTCACGGTGAGTCGCAGCGATCAGGCGTACGTCGACCTTCTGCGATTGCACCGAGCCCACGCGGCGGATTTCACCTTCTTGCAGCACGCGCAGCAGGCGCGCCTGGGCTTCAAGTGGCAGTTCGCCGATTTCATCAAGGAACAAGGTGCCGCCGTCGGCTGCTTCAACCAGGCCCGCGCGCCCGGCGCTGGCGCCGGTAAACGCGCCTTTCTCGTGGCCGAACAGTTCGGACTCGATCAGGCTTTCCGGGATGGCTGCGCAGTTCACCGAAATCATCGGCGCCTTGGCGCGTTTGGACAGGTTGTGCAGGGCGCGGGCGACCAGTTCTTTACCGGTGCCTGATTCGCCCTGAATCAATACATTGGAATCGGTGGGAGCCACTTTACGGATTTTGCCGTACAGATCCTGCATCGGTGGGCACGAGCCGATGATGCCGATTTCGCCATTGCTGTTATCGACTGCGGACTTCGCCGAGCCAGCGGCGGCTTTGCCGACCGCAGGTTCGCCCACGGAGCTTTGCGCCGATTGCCGGTCACGCAGGATGCGCGCGACAGCCTGGAGCATCTCGTCATGGTCGAAAGGCTTGGCGATGTAGTCCACCGCGCCCATCTTCATAGAGTCGACTGCCGAGCGCAGGCTGGCGTAGCTCGTCATAATCAGCACCGGCTTGCCCTGGCCCAGCTTGATCAGTTCGGTGCCCGGTGCGCCAGGCAGGCGCAGGTCACTGACAATCAGGTCGAACGTGGGAATGCTGAAGCGTTCTTGTGCGTCCTGCACTGAACCGGCTTCGCTGACCTGGTACTGGTTACGTTCCAGCAGGCGGCGCAAGGCGGAGCGGATAATTGTTTCGTCTTCGACGATCAAAATGTGCGGCATTGATTCGATACTCTCGACGGTCTCAGTTCACAGCGGACGTCGCTTCGACATGACGCGGTAAGGTCACCCGGATACGGGTGCCGCGTTGGCTTTGTGTGTCAGCCGGGCTGTCGATGGTGATTTGTCCATAATGCTCTTCAACGATGGAATAGACCAGTGCAAGGCCCAGACCGGTGCCTTCGCCAGGATCCTTGGTGGTGAAGAAGGGTTCGAACAATCGGTCCATGATGCTCGACGGGATACCGCTGCCTTCGTCTTCCACGATCAGATCGATCGTGTGTTCGTTGGCTTCACTTTTTACTCGGACCGCGCTGCCGGCCGGCGATGCGTCGCGGGCGTTGGACAGCAGGTTGATCAACACCTGGGCGAGCCGCTGCGGATCGCCATCGACCCAATGCTCGGGATCGCACAGGTTAAAGAACTGCACTTCGAAGTTGCGGCGGTTCAGCGCCAGCAGACCAATGGCATCCTGGGCCACCTCGGCCAGACAGACCGGTTCGTCATTATGCTGGTGGCTGCCGGCATGGGCGAAGCTCATCAGCGATTGGACGATGCGTGACACGCGCTTGGTCTGTTCGAGGATTTGTCCGCTGATTTCCTTCAGTTCGCTGTCTTCTTCACGCTCTTCGCGCAGGTTCTGCGCCAGGCACGCGATGCCGGTGATCGGGTTGCCAATTTCATGGGCCACGCCGGCCGCCAGTCGACCGATACTCGCCAAACGTTCGGAGTGCACCAGTTTGTCTTCGAGCATCTGGGTTTCAGTCAGGTCTTCGACCAGCAACACCAGGCCGCTGTTACCCGGCGCGAGCGGTTCGTCGATCGCCGCTTTGTGCAGGTTCAGCCAGCGCGTCTGACCGTCCAGGGCCAGGTGCTGTTTGTGCAAATGCTCGTCCGGAAGATTGATGAAGCCTTGCAGCAGTTCTTTCCACGGTTCGCCGAGGGTGCCCAGGCGTGAACCGACCACGCGCTGCGCGGTGATCCCGGTCAACTCCTCCATGGCTTTGTTCCACATGAGGATTTCCTGATCCTTGGCCAGCGAGCAAACGCCCATCGGCAGTTCTTGCAAGGTCTGGCGGTGGTAGCGGCGCAGGGCATCGAGTTCGGCGGCAAGGCCGGTGAGGCGCGAGTGATAGTCCTCGAGGCGGCTTTCGATGAAGTGAATGTCTTCGGTGACATAGTTTTCACCGCTGGCCTTGTACGGCAGGAAGGTTTCGACCATGTCTTGCGCAACGCTCGGGCCCATCAGGCCGGAGAGGTTGGCTTCGATTCGGTCACGCAGTCGGCGCAAGGCGTACGGGCGACGCTCGTCGAACGGCAGATAAAGGTCGCGCAGGGCCTGTTCGACTTCCTTTTGTGCCGCCTTGGCGCCCAGCGGTTTGGCCAGTTGGGTGGCGAACTCCTGGGGTGACGCGGCGTGCAGTTCGCGGCGTTGCGGGCGACGTACATTGTCTACGGCGCAGGCTTCGGCGGCGCTGGCTTCTTCGGTGCTGGCGTTGGTGAACAACGAGATCAGCGTGAACATCAGCACGTTGGCCGCCAAGGACGCAATCGCCGCCATGTGCCAACTGGTGTCGTCGAGCACGTAGATCATGTTCAGCAGCGGAATATAGAAGCCCTGCAGATTGCCCACCAATGGCAACAGCATGGTCACCAGCCAGACCAGAATCCCCGCGAGCAAGCCGGCGATGAAGCCGCGACGGTTGGCGGTCGGCCAATAGAGGACGGACAGCACGCCGGGTAAAAACTGCAGGGTGGCAACGAACGCGACGATGCCCAGGTTGGCCAGGTCCTGCTCGGCGCCCAGCAGCAGATAGAAACCATAGCCGGCCATGATGATTGCGACGATCAAGGCGCGGCGGGTCCATTTCAGCCAGCGGTAGATGTTGCCTTCGGCAGGCGGCTGATACAGCGGCAGCACCAGGTGGTTCAGGGCCATCCCGGACAGTGCCAGGGTGGTGACGATGATCAGGCCGCTGGCAGCTGACAAACCACCGACGTAGGCCAGCAGTGCCAGGGCCTTGCTGTTGGCGGCGATGCCGACGCCGAGGGTGAAGTATTCCGGGTTGGTGGTGGCGCCAAGTTTGAGGCCGGCCCAGAGAATCAGCGGTACGGCCAGGCTCATCAGCAGGAGGAACAGCGGCAAGCCCCAGCTCGCACTGACCAGCGAGCGCGGGTTGAGGTTTTCGGTGAAGGTCATGTGGTACATGTGCGGCATCACGATCGCCGAGGCGAAGAACACCAGCAGCAGCGTGCGCCATGGGCCTTCTTGCAGCGGCGTGTGCAGGGCGGCGAGGGCGGTCTGGTTTTGCAGCAACCAGACTTCCAGCTGTTGCGGGCCGTCGAACACGCCGTACAAGGCGTAGAGACCAACGCCGCCAATGGCGATCAGCTTGATTACCGATTCAAAGGCAATCGCGAACACCAGGCCTTCGTGTTTCTCCCGGGTCGCTATATGCCGCGAGCCGAAGAAGATCGTGAACAGGGTGATCAGTGCACAAAAACTCAGGGCGACCCGATGCTGCACCGGCTCACGGGTGAGGATGCCAATCGAGTCGGCGACCGCCTGAATCTGCAATGCAAGCAACGGCAGCACACCGATCAGCATGAAGATGGTGGTCAGCGCGCCGGCCCAGGTGCTGCGAAAACGAAACGCAAACAGGTCGGCCAGAGAGGAAAGCTGATAGGTGCGGGTGATCTTCAGAATCGGGTACAGCAACACCGGCGCCAGCAGAAACGCCCCGGAGACACCTAGATAGCTGGACAGAAAGCCGTAGCCGTACTGATACGCCAAACCAACCGTGCCATAAAACGCCCACGCACTGGCGTAGACGCCCAAGGACAAGGTGTAGGTCAGCGGGTGGCGAATGATCGATCGCGGGATCATTCCGCGTTCACTGATCCAGGCAACGCCGAACAGCACCGCAAGGTAGGCGGCGCTGATCAGGATCATCTGGGTCAGACTAAAGCTCATCGGCATCTTTTTGGCTCTGCAGGATGAAGGTCACGACGATCAGAATCAGCCACAGCAGATACGGGCGATACCAGGCGCCAGTGGCGTCGATCCACCAGTCCATGATGGCTGGGGAGAACAGATAGATCCCCACTACCAGGAGCAGGACCAAGCGATAGATGTACATCCCGGCCTCTCTTTATTGTGTGCGTGCCCGAAAACGTGCGGCGATGGTAACGGATGGGCGCCAACCTGCAAGCTTAGTCAGCGTAATTGCGCTTCGGGCAGTGTCAGTGTGCGCGGGATTAACCTCGCATCCCAGTGCCTGATGCCCCAATTCAATACTTCCCTGGGGCTGGCATCGTCGAGTTCGCTGCCGGGGTTTTGCCCCAGTGCGCGCAGGGCACGCAGCAATAACGGTGTGGCTTGATCTTCGGTCAACGGCGGCGAGCGGTAGGACTTGCCGAGCTTGTTGCCGTCCGGCTGGGTTATCAGCGGCAGGTGCAGATAGCGCGGTTGCGGCAGGCCGAGCAGTTCTTGCAGGTACAGCTGGCGCGGGGTGGAATCGAGCAAGTCGGCACCGCGGACAATATCGGTGATGCCTTGCCAGGCGTCGTCGAGCACCACTGCCAGTTGATAGGCGTAGAGCCCGTCGCGCCGACGGATGACGAAGTCGCCGACCTCACGGCCCAGGTGCTGGCGGTATTCGCCTTGCACGCGGTCGGTGAAGTGATATTCCAGTTCCGGGACGCGCAAGCGGATTGCGGCGTCTTCGCTGGCATGACCGGCGTTGCGGCACAGACCTGGATAAATCCCGTGATAAGGCACCAGTTTTTTCCGCGAGCAGGTGCAGGCGTAGGCCAGGCCGTGGTTGAACAGTTGATTCAACACCTGCGCGTAGGCGTCGTGACGGTCGCTCTGGCGGACCATTTCGCCGTCCCATTCGAAACCGTAGCTTTCCAGTGCCTTGAGGATCGCCGCTTGGGCGCCGGGCTCCTCCCGAGGCGGGTCGAGGTCTTCCATGCGCAACAGCCAGCGGCCGCCAACCGAGCGGGCGTCAAGGTACGAGGCCAATGCCGCGACCAGCGAGCCGAAGTGCAGGTGCCCGCTGGGGGTGGGAGCGAAGCGCCCGATGTAGGTGGGGGATTTGATGGCAGTCATGGGCGCGATGTTACGTTGTCTGGTTCTGTAGGAGCACGGCTTGATATCGCCATCGCACTCTGTAGGAGCAAGCTTTGCTCCTACAAATATTGATGCACCAGAAACAAAAACGGAGCGTTCGCACGCTCCGTTGTTTGTTCAAGCGGCCACTTACTTGCCGACTTGCTTTTCCTTGATCTCTGCAAGGGTCTTGCAGTCGACGCACATGTCAGCGGTAGGGCGTGCTTCCAGGCGTTTGACGCCGATCTCGACGCCGCAAGACTCGCACCAGCCGTATTCTTCGTCTTCGATCAGTTGCAGGGTCTTGTCGATTTTCTTGATCAGCTTGCGCTCGCGGTCGCGGGCACGCAGTTCGAGGCTGAATTCTTCTTCCTGACTGGCACGGTCGGCCGGGTCGGGGAAGTTCGCGGCTTCGTCCTTCATGTGATCAACAGTGCGGTCGACTTCCTGCATCAAGTCCTGTTTCCACTTGTTCAGGATCTTGGTGAAGTGCGCGCGCATGGGCTGGCCCATGTACTCCTCGCCCTTCACTTCTTTGTAGGGTTCGAAGCCGCTGATCGACGGGTTCTGCTGTTGCTTTGCTTGGGTGGGCATGAAATGGACCGCCTCTACTCTTGTAATCCATTGCGCAGGATTGCTCCATCACCGACACCTGCCGGCCCTGCGGCTGCAAGCGGGCGAACTTACCAGATCAAATCGGAGCGCGCTACTCCCGGATGTCGAGGCTGCGGTCCGTAAGGCTTGCAAATGTTTGCAAAGCCTTGTCTGGCGGGTCTGGAGGCCTGATCAGATATTGATTTTAGTCAATCCTGAGCCTTATGTATCAGCTCTTTTACGGGTGAACTTCCGGTTGTGACCGCTTTAGGTTCTCGCTCGTTCCCGGGCTTGGGTAGAATCAATTCTTTTCCCCGATGAAGGAAGGCTAATGGCTCAGTCCTACAGTGCGCGCAGCCGCGCTATCGAACCTTTCCATGTCATGGCATTGCTGGCGCGCGCCAATGAGTTGCAAGCGGCCGGGCACGATGTGATTCACCTGGAAATCGGCGAACCGGACTTCACCACCGCCGAGCCGATCATCAAGGCCGGTCAGGCTGCGCTGACGGCGGGGAAAACCCGTTACACCGCGGCTCGCGGCATTCCGGAGTTGCGGGAGGCCATTTCGGGCTTCTACGAACAACGTTACGGGTTGAACATCGACCCACAGCGCATCCTGATCACACCGGGCGGTTCTGGCGCGTTACTGCTGGCCAGCGCCTTGCTGGTCGATCCCGGTAAACACTGGCTGCTGGCCGACCCGGGTTACCCGTGCAACCGGCATTTCCTGCGGCTGGTGGAAGGTGCGGCGCAACTGGTGCCGGTCGGCCCGGACGTGCGCTATCAGCTGACGCCAGGCCTGGTCGAGCGTTACTGGGACCACGACAGCGTCGGGGCATTGGTCGCTTCACCGGCCAACCCGACCGGAACCATCCTGACCCGCGATGAACTGGCCGGGTTGTCCGCCGCGATCAAGCCGCGCCATGGCCATCTGGTGGTGGACGAGATCTATCACGGCCTGACCTACGGCACCGACGCTGCCAGTGTGCTGGAAGTCGATGACAGCGCTTTTGTGCTGAACAGTTTCTCCAAGTATTTCGGCATGACCGGCTGGCGCCTTGGTTGGCTGGTCGCCCCGGAGGCTGCGGTCGGCGAGTTGGAAAAACTCGCGCAGAACCTTTACATCAGCGCGCCGAGCATGGCCCAGCACGCAGCACTGGCCTGCTTCGAGCCGGACACCATCAGCATTCTCGAAGAACGCCGGGCCGAGTTCGGGCGTCGGCGTGACTTCCTGTTGCCAGCCTTGCGCGAGTTGGGTTTCGGGATCGCCGTGGAGCCGGAAGGCGCCTTCTATCTGTATGCCGATATCAGTGCCTTTGGCGGTGATGCGTTTGCCTTCTGCCGGCATTTTCTGGAAACCGAACACGTTGCCTTCACCCCGGGCCTGGATTTTGGTCGGTATCAGGCCGGTCATCACGTGCGGTTCGCCTACACCCAGAGCCTGCCGCGTTTGCAGGAGGCGGTTCAGCGGATTGCCCGTGGCCTGCGGAGTTGGCAAGGCTGATGCATTTCAATCCTCCTCTCGAAGAAGGTCGGCTGATTCGTCGCTACAAGCGTTTTCTCGCCGATATCGAAACCGTTGGCGGCGAGTTGCTGACCATTCACTGCCCCAACACCGGCTCGATGTTCAACTGCATGGTCGAAGGCGGGCAGGTCTGGTTCAGCCGCTCCAATGATCCGAAACGCAAGTTGCCCGGCACCTGGGAGATCAGTGAAACCCCGCAAGGGCGGCTGGCCTGCGTGAATACCGCGCGGGCCAATACCTTGATTGAAGAAGCGCTGCGTGGCGGTTTGATCACCGAGCTCTATGGTTTTACCGGGCTCAAGCGTGAAGTGCCGTACGGTCAGGAAAACAGCCGCATCGATTTCCGCCTCGATTACCCGAGCGGCCCGGCCTTCGTTGAAGTCAAAAGCGTCACGCTGGGCTTCGATGGCTCAGCGGTCGCGGCGTTTCCGGACGCAGTGACTCAGCGCGGTGCCAAGCACTTGCGCGAGCTGGCGTGCCTGGCGCGGGATGGTATTCGTGCGGTGCAATTGTATTGCGTCAATCTGACTGGCATTGACTCGGTGCGCCCGGCCGAGGAGATCGATCCGGGTTACGCGGCCGCTTTGCGTGAGGCGAAAGCGGCCGGGGTTGAGGTGTTGGCGTACGGGGTGAGCCTGACCTCGAATGAAGTGCGCGTTGACCGTCGACTGGAGGTGCTGCTCGGCGCCTAATGTTGAACCCAGATGCCCTGGCTGTCTTCGCGACACACCAGGGCACTGAGGGACTGCCCGGCACAGGGCCCGGCCACGCATTCACCGCTTTCGATCAGAAACAATGCACCGTGAGTGGCGCACTGGATCAGGCTGGCGCTGGGGTCGAGAAACTGGTCCGGCTGCCATTCCAGGCCGACACCGCGATGCGGGCAGCGATTTTCATACACGTAGACCCGGCCTTCACGGCGCACGGCAAACAACTTCTGGCCGTCGATCTCGAAACCACGGCTGCTGGCATCGACCAGCTCGGCGCTGGAGCAAAGAAACTTCATGACTATCCTCAAGTGCCAAAGGCTCTGGCCTTTGGCGGTGATGCGTGCGCGCTCACTGGTTAGCAAATGTGTCTGCGCTTGACGTGCAAATGCAAACAATTATCAAATGGGTGTTTCGCCCGTGGTGGCTGCGTAGCTGACGACGCCTTGATCCTGCGGGAAAACTCCACAAAGGAAACCCTGTTATGCGCCTGAGTACCAGCGCTATTGCGCTCTGTGTCGGACTTTTGGTCAACCATGGGGCTCAAGCGACCGAATTGCCGCAACGCTGGGTCAGTGCCGGCGGGGCTTTGTCGGAGTGGGTGAGTGCGTTGGGCGGCGAGTCGAAACTGGTCGGCGTTGACAGCACCAGCCAGCATCCCGAATCGCTCAAGGCCTTGCCGAGTATCGGTTATCAGCGGCAATTGTCGGCAGAGGGCATCCTGAGTTTGCGTCCGCAGCTTCTCATTGGCACCGAAGAAATGGGCCCGCCGCCAGTGTTGTCGCAGATTCGCGGTGCCGGGGTGCAGGTTGAGTTGTTCTCTGCACAACCTGACTTGCCAACCCTGCAAGGCAACTTGCAGCACCTGGGTAAATTGCTCGGTAGCGAGCCGCAGGCCACGGCGTTGTTCCATAGTTATCAACAGCAACTTGAGCAGCAGAAAGCCTGGGTCAGCCAGGCTCAGTCCAAACAAAAAGCGCCGGGCGTGTTGCTGTTGCTGGGGCACGCTGGCGGCAAGCCGCTGATCGCCGGCAAGGACACTGCAGCCGATTGGCTGTTGCAACAGGCGGGTGGGCATAACCTGGCGACCCATACCGGTTACAAGCCTTTTTCCGTAGAGTCCCTCGCGGGCCTGACGCCAGACGTGTTGGTGTTCGCCGACCGGGCGCTGACCGGTGACGCTGCGCGTGCCGCGTTGTTCAAGGAAAACCCGATTCTCGCGTCGACGCCGGCGGTCAAGGCCGGGCGGGTGTTCGAGCTGGACCCGACGCTGTTGGTTGGCGGCTTGGGACCGCGCTTGCCTTTGAGCCTGGTGAAGTTGTCCGCCGGGTTCTATCCCGCTGAATCGGCCAAGGCAACCATCGCCCCATGAGTACTCTGGTCAAACCTCGTTCGTTGTTCATCGGGCTGAGCCTGCTGTGTTTGTTAGCGATCTGGTTGTCATTGGCTCTGGGCCCGGTCAGCTTGCCGCTGCTCGATACGTTGCGCGCCGCAATGCGGATGATCGGTCTGCCGGTTCCTGCCGAGGGATTGGAGCAGGCCGAACTGATTCTGGGGCAGATTCGCTTGCCGCGTACCTTGCTCGGTCTGGCAGTGGGTGGGGTGCTGGCGTTGTCTGGCGTGGCGATGCAGGGTTTGTTCCGCAATCCGCTGGCGGATCCGGGGTTGGTCGGCGTTTCCAGTGGTGCAGCCTTGGGCGCGGCGATTGCGATTGTCGGCGGCTCGATGTTTGGCGGCTTGCCTGAGGCGATCGGTCCTTACCTGTTATCGCTGTGTGCGTTTCTGGGTGGGCTCGGGGTGACGGCGCTGGTTTACCGTCTTGGTCGGCGTAATGGCCAGACCAACGTGGCAACCATGTTGCTGGCAGGCATCGCCCTGACGGCACTGGCCAGTTCGGCGGTGGGTTTGTTCACCTATCTGGCGGACGACGCGACCTTGCGTACGCTGACTTTCTGGAACCTGGGCAGCCTGAATGGCGCCAGCTATGCGCGACTCTGGCCATTGTTGTTGGTGAGCGCCGCGGTAGCGCTGTGGTTGCCGCGCCGGGCCAAGGCGTTGAACGCGCTATTACTCGGTGAGTCCGAGGCCAGTCATTTGGGGATCAACGTCGAAGGGCTCAAGCGTGAGCTGGTGTTCTGCACGGCGCTGGGCGTCGGCGCGGCTGTTGCGGCGGCGGGGATGATCGGTTTTGTCGGGCTGGTGGTGCCGCATCTGGTGCGACTGTTGGCGGGGCCCGATCATCGTGTGCTGTTACCGGCCTCAGTCCTGGCAGGCGCCAGCCTGTTGCTGTTTGCCGATCTGGTGGCGCGCTTGGCGCTGGCCCCGGCGGAGTTGCCGATTGGCATCGTCACCGCGTTTATCGGCGCACCGTTTTTTCTGTATTTGCTGCTACGAGGTCGCGCCTGATGCTGCGAGTGGAAAATCTGCAGATCTGCCGCGGCAAGAAAATCGTCCTGGCCGATATCGATCTTGAGCTCAAGCCGGGCGAAGTCCTCGGAGTGCTGGGCCCCAACGGCGCAGGCAAAAGCACCTTGCTCGGCGCGTTATGTGGCGAATTGCGTCCTGATCACGGCCGTGTCTGGCTCGATCAGCGCGAGTTAGGCCAATGGGATGGTGCGCAGCGGGCGCAACGCCTGGCGGTATTGCCGCAGACCTCGACCCTGGATTTTGCGTTCCGCGTCGAGGAAGTGGTCGGCATGGGCCGTTTACCGCATCAAACAGGCCGGGTGCGCGATGACGAGATTGTCGCCGCTGCCTTGCAGGCCGCCGATGTCGGGCATTTGAGTGGCCGCAGCTACCTCGCCCTGTCCGGCGGTGAACGCCAGCGTGTGCATCTGGCGCGGGTGCTGGCGCAGCTTTGGCCGGGGGAGGCTGGGCAAACCTTGCTGCTCGACGAGCCGACGTCGATGCTCGATCCACTGCATCAGCACACTACCTTGCAGGCGATTCGGGAATTTGCTGATCGCGGAGCGGCGGTGCTGGTGATTCTGCATGACCTGAATCTGGCGGCGCGTTACTGTGATCGCATTCTGTTGCTCGAAAGTGGCCGTCCGCATGCGTTGGACACACCGCAGCAGGTGTTGCGGCCGGAGCCGCTCAAAGCCGTGTTCGGGCTGGATGTGTTGGTGCAGCCGCACCCGGAGCGCGGGCATCCGCTGATCATCGCCCGTTGAGGTGAGCTCATGCGTGGGATATTGATTCTGGCGCTGTTGTTACTGGTGTCATGCCAAAACATGGCACCCAGTGCCGTGGATCAGCCGGCTGGGGTGATTCGCGATCTGCATAGCGGTCAGCGTCTGAGCGCGCAAGCGCTGGTCGAGCGGTTGGCCGGGGCGCCACAGCTGATCGTTGGCGAGCAGCATGACAATCCCGATCATCATCACGCACAGCTGTGGTTATTGCAGGCACTGTCCCAGCGCCGGACTCAGGGCAGCGTGCTGCTGGAAATGCTGACGCCGGATCAGCAGGCACGTGTCGATGAAATCCATGCGTTGGACACCGCTCGCTGGCCCGCCGATTTGCTGGCGGCGTTGGCCTGGCAATCGGGTTGGGACTGGAATCTGTATGGGCCGATTGTGCGCTATGCCCTGGCTCAGCCCTATCCGTTATTGGCGGCGAATCTGGACTCGACTGACGTTCGGCGTATGTACAAGCAAGCGCCGGCCGTAAGCGGAACCCGGTCGAATGCGCCAGCGGTCAGGAATGAGCTGCTGGCGCAAATCCGTGAGTCTCATTGCGGGTTGTTACCCGAAAGCCGGATGCCGGCCATGCTGGCGGTTCAGCAACAACGTGATCGGCAAATGGCTGAACAACTGCTGGCAGCGCCCGCGCCGGCATTGTTGTTTGCCGGCGCTTATCACGCGCGGCTGGACATTGGCGTACCGCTGCATGTGCAGGATCTTGGTGAGCATTCGGCGCCCGTGGTGGTGATGCTGGCTGAGAAGGGAGCTGTGGTCTCGTCGGCATCGGCGGATTACGTCTGGTACACGGCCGCCCGACCCGTGCAGGACTATTGCGCGCAAATGCGTCAGTAACAAGCAGTCGGCATATCTCGCGAAGCACTTTTCGACAGGCAAAAAAAAGACCCGGCAAGAGCCGGGTCAAATAACCGTGATTAGCCTGATGAGGAGATAATCTGAGAGTCCGAACCAATGGTCTTTCAGAAGATCAGCTGATCTCGCGATCAGTTGCGATAATCATAACGATTCTCATTTCTAAGTCAATCGCTGTTTTCCGAGTTCTTTGCTCTTTTGCTAAACACTTGTTTGGATTGCCTGTAAATGCTGGGCTTTAGACCTTGTGACGTGACGAAATGGCTTCAAGCTGTTTATTGAGTGCTTCCTTGCGATCGGCGGGGATATCGTTCCAGTGCACGTCCATCAGCGCCCCCTCAATCGCATACAACAACACCTTCGAGGCGCGAAACCCGCGAGTGCGTACCGCACGATAAGCATCTACCGCGCCCAGGCGGCGCAAGTCCGAGGCGCTGTGGATGCCCACGGCATGCAGCCATTGCGCCGATGTCTTGCCAAGGTTTTTCAGGTGTTGCAGTTCATCATTCATCAAGCCTCCTTGCGACAGCCGAAGAGTGCGTGGGCAAGCCTCACAGGAGTGTAGCGGTCAGTAGGAAAAGCGTGGTTGTTTGGTCAGTTTGAACGCAAAAGCTTCTAAGGCGTTCTACCAGATAGTTCTGGAAAGGGCGGTAGCAGCGGCAGGAAAGGACTTGGGAGATCAGGCATGCAGTCCGGCGCGCAGCAGGGGCACCGGACTTCAGGTGACGGCAGGTGTTAGCGGGTGCGGTAGCGCAGGCGAGTGCCGAAATTCATCGACATGAGAATTTCGTCAGCGCTCAGCTCGGAGGGAAAGTAAGCGCCGGAGATTTGTGCGTGGGCCAAGCTCGCACCTTCGAGGGAGGCATCACGAAAATCAATGCCGCGCAGGTCGGCAGAGCGGAAATAGGCATCGCTGAAATCAATACCTTCGGCGTTCAGTTCGCGCAGGTCGAGGCCACGAAAGTCGCCGCCCACCATATCGATAGGCCCGGACTTGGGCCTTTCGCGATTGAAGCCTTCGATGTCGTCTTTGTGCAGCAGGGCATATAGCGGGGTGTCGAGAAGTTTCGGCTGGCTCATAAGGTGTCACCTGTTGGTTTTATGACGCCAGTATAGTGCCACTATTTTGAGTGCGTGAAGCCGGTTAGGGCTTCACGCCTGAAATAGTTTCTTACAGCCCCGGCAGACGCTGACGAATCTGCGCGACCACGGTGTCGAGGGTCCCGCTTTCATTGGTCTGAACGCGTTTGCTGCAGAGAATTTCTGCCGGAGTCAGCGGCTCGCGGCTGGCTTGTTGAGCTGCGATAACAGCCAGATTGGCGTCAGATGGATCGTTTTTGTCTGCCTGACGCTGTGCGAGCCAGCTCTCGATCACGGCTTGTGGTGCGTTGCAATCGAGGATCAGGAATGGCGCGCCGGTCGCTTCGGCAATTTTTGCCGCGTTATCGCGTTGTTCATGCTTGAGGTAAGTCGCGTCAATGACCACCGGGAAACCGGCGCGCAGAATCACGCCAGCGATTTCATGCAGGCGGGAATAGGTGGTGGCACTGGCGTCGGCGCTGTAGATACCGGCTTGCAGATCGTTCGGTACGTGCTGTTCGCCGAACAGGCGCTTGCGCTCGACATCGGAGCGCAGGCGAATCGCGCCCAGTGCTTCTACCAGTCGCATGGCTACGTGGCTTTTACCTACGGCAGAAACACCGTGGGTGATTGCCATGAAGCGCGATGGAATGGTGCTGTAACTTTCCGCCAGGTTGGCGTAGTTGCGGTACTGGCGCAGGGTGGTGGCGCGCTGCACCGGATCGGCCTCGGCGGGCATGCTGAACAGGGCGACTTTGGCGCGAACCAGTGCGCGGTAGGCTTTATAGAAGTTCAGCAGCTCAAGGCCCTGATAGTCGCCGGTCAGCTCCAGGTATTGGCTCATGAAGCGCCGAGCCAGGCTTTTCAGGCCACGGTCTTCAAGGTCCATCGCCAGGAAACCGGTGTCGGCATAGACGTCGGTGAAGCGGAACGGCTCGTTGAATTCGATGCAGTCGAAAATCACCACGTTGCCGTCGATCACGGTGACGTTGCCCAAATGGATATCACCGTGGCATTCGCGGATGAAACCTTCGGCCTTACGTTGTACCAGCAGTGGTTTCAGGCGTTCGAAACTGCTTTCGGCCCAGGCTTGCAGGGCGTCGAGTTGCAGCAGGTCGGCTTTTTCGCTGAGGAACGGGCGGATTTGTTCGAAGTTCTGCCGCACCGGTGCCATGACGCTTTCAGGCGTGCCAGCTTCATGAGCTACCGGAACCTTCGGGGTGCTCAGGTGGAACCGGGCGATCTGCGTGGCCATCTCGTCGATGTGCGCAGTCGTCAGTTCGCCATTGGCCTGCAGGTTACTGAGCAACTGGCTTTGCGGGAACTGGCGCATTTTCAGCGCGTAATCGAGCACTGGACCGGTGCCGCCCAATTGCGGCGCTTCAATGCTGCCGGTGATCGGCAGCACTTCAAGGTACAAATCGTTGGTCAGACGCTGGTTCAGACGCAGTTCTTCGCTGCAGAAATGTTCGCGTGACTCGAGACTGGTGAAGTCGAGGAAGCCGAAATTGACCGGCTTCTTCACTTTATATGCATAGGGGCCAGTGAGCAGCACCCATGAGATGTGCGTCTCGATGACCTGGAATCCCTCTACAGGATGCGGGTAGAGGGCCGGGTTTTGCAGGGCAGCGATCAAGGACTGGCTCACAGGTGATCCTTCAGAGTCTGGAAAAATACAAGGGCAACATTATGGCGGCTAACCGGGTTAACGCAAACCTCGCTGGGCTCATGTTGATCGGGAATAAAGTGCGTATAATCCGCCGCCATGACTCGTACCCGATCCCCTCGTACCCCTAAAAAACCTCCTTCTAGCGGCCTGCGCCCCTGGTTAGGCTGGGCGCTCAAGCTCAGTCTGGTCGGCCTCGTAGTGCTGGCAGGCTTCGCGGTTTACCTTGATGCCGTGGTCCAGGAGAAGTTCTCCGGCAAGCGCTGGACCATTCCGGCCAAGGTTTATGCGCGCCCGCTCGAACTGTTCGTCGGACAGAAACTGAGCAAGGATGACTTTCTCACCGAGCTTGATGCCTTGGGTTATCGCCGCGAAAGTGTGGCCAATGGACCTGGCGCGGCATCGGTCAACGGCAATACCGTCGATTTGAACACCCGTGGGTTCCAGTTCTATGAGGGCCTGGAGCAGGCTCAACCGGTACGTGTGCGCTTCTCGGGCGACTACGTCGCCGAGCTGTCGTCGACCAACGGTTCAAAACTGTCGGTGGTGCGCCTCGAACCGCTGTTGATCGGTGGCCTTTACCCGAAAAACCTCGAAGACCGCATCCTGATCAAGATCGATCAAGTGCCACCCTATTTGCTCGATACTCTGGTGGCGGTGGAAGACCGCGACTTCTATCACCACTTCGGTGTGTCGCCGAAGTCGATCATGCGGGCTGTTTGGGTCAACACGTCGGCTGGGCAAATGCGTCAGGGCGGTAGTACGTTGACGCAGCAACTGGTCAAGAACTTCTACCTGACCAACGAGCGCAGCCTGAGCCGTAAGCTGACCGAAGCGATGATGGCGATGCTGCTTGAGTTGCACTACAGCAAGCCGGACATTCTTGAGGCTTATCTCAATGAAGTGTTCATCGGTCAGGACGGTCAGCGCGCCGTGCACGGTTTTGGTCTGGCCAGTCAGTTCTTCTTCAGCCAGCCGCTGTCCGAACTCAAGTTGCATCAAGTCGCGTTGCTGGTAGGTATGGTCAAAGGGCCGTCCTATTACAACCCGCGTCGCTACCCGGAGCGCGCGCTTGAGCGACGCAATCTGGTGCTCGATTTGCTGGAGCAGCAAGGGGTCGCTACCGCCGAGCAAGTCGCTGCGGCGAAGAAAATGCCGCTGGGTGTGACCAAGCGCGGCAGTCTGGCCGACAGTTCGTTCCCGGGCTTCCTCGATCTGGTCAAGCGTCAGCTGCGCGAAGACTACCGCGACGAAGACTTGACCGAAGAAGGTCTGCGGATCTTCACCAGTTTCGATCCGATCCTGCAGATGAAGGCCGAAGCCTCGGTCAACGATACCTTCAAGCGCCTTGCAGGTCGCAAAGGTTCGGAAGACGTTGAAGCGGCGATGGTCGTGACCAACCCTGAAACCGGTGAAGTCCAGGCGATGATCGGTAGTCGCCAGGCCAGCTTCGCCGGCTTCAACCGGGCGCTGGATGCCGTGCGGCCAATCGGTTCCCTGATCAAGCCGGCGGTATACCTGACCGCGCTTGAAAAGCCGAGCCAGTACACCTTGACCAGTTGGCTGTCCGATGAGTCCTTCTCGGTCAAAGGCGCAGATGGTCAGGTCTGGAAACCGCAGAACTATGATCGTCGCTCCCACGGTACGGTTTTCCTGTACCAGGGGCTGGCGCACTCCTACAACCTGTCGACTGCGCGTCTGGGCTTGGAAGTCGGTGTGCCGAACGTCCTGAAAACCCTTGGGCGTCTGGGCATCACTCGCGAGTTTCCGGCCTTCCCGTCGATGTTGCTGGGAGCGGGTGGCATGACGCCGATTGAAGTGGCAACCATGTACCAGACGCTGGCCAACGGTGGTTTCAACACGCCGATGCGCGGGATTCGCAGCGTACTGACTGCCGAAGGTCAGCCGCTCAAGCGTTATCCGTTCCAGATTCAACAGCGTTTCGATCCGGCTTCCATCTACCTGATCCAGAACGCCATGCAGCGTGTGATGCGTGAAGGTACCGGCAGCTCGGTTTACAACGTGCTGCCCAAGACGCTGACGCTGGCGGGTAAAACCGGTACCAGTAACGACTCGCGAGACAGCTGGTTCGCCGGTTTCAGCCAGGATCTGCTGGCAGTGGTCTGGCTGGGTCGCGATGACAACGGCAAGACGCCGTTCACCGGTGCCACGGGCGCGCTGCAAGTCTGGACCAGTTTCATGCGCAAGGCCGACCCGTTGCCGCTGGATATGCCGCAGCCGGATAATATCGTTCAAGCCTGGGTCGATTCGCGCACCGGGCAGGGTTCTGAAGCCAACTGCCCAGGCGCGGTGCAGATGCCGTATATTCGCGGCAGCGAACCGCCTCCTGGCGCTGCGTGCGGTGGTTCAGGCCCCTCGCCTGGCGAATCGGTGATGGATTGGGTCAAGGGCTGGATGAATTAAGCGAAGAGGGATTTAAGTGAACAAGTGGTTTATTCCAGCGGTTACGGTGACAGCCCTGGCTTTGCTCAGCGGCTGCTCCAGTGTGCAGCACGGCTCGATTCCAGTGGTCGACTCCGGTACGGCGGTGTCCAACAGTGAGCGGATCTCTGCCAATGGCGGCTTCCGCAAAACGACCGTGAAGCGTCCGGCACAAGCCCAGACTCAGGCGATCCCGCAGGGTGACACTGGCGTAGTGGTGATGATCCCGGGCGGTGGCGCGACGACGTCGACGCCAATCAGCACGCAGCCGATCAGTCCTGGCCCGACCAGTTCCGGTCCGATTACTCCGGGGACGTATGACAGCGGACCGATGCAGTCGGCACCAATCAATCAGGGTAACTACAGCATGCCATCGACGCCGAGCGGGATTCCTCCTGCGAGCAGCGGCGGCGGTTTGTCTGCCGACGAGCAGCTTGACGGTCCGGTACTGGCCTTACTGACCACCGCGCAGCAGCAACAGGCGAGCGGCGATCTCAATGGTGCGTCTTCCAGCCTCGAGCGTGCCCAGCGGGTTGCTCCGCGTGAGCCGCAAGTGCTTTATCGTCTGGCGCAGGTGCGCTTGGCCCAAGGTGATGCAGCGCAAGCCGAGCAGTTCGCTCGCCGCGGTTTGACGTTTGCCAATGGACGTCCGGATCTGCAGGCAAGCCTGTGGGAGCTGATCGCCCAGGCGCGTGAGAGGCAGGGCGACTCTGCAGGCGCAGCGCAGGCTCGTCAAAAGGCCAAGGTTTCGCTCTGATGGATGTCCGTTTTCCGAAGATCGCTGAACAGCTGCTGCTGATCGAGCGTGAGTTGCGTCTTCAGGGCTGGTGGGACGAGGTCTCGCCAAGCGCAGAGGCGCTTGCCAGTGTCGAACCATTTTCCGTCGATACGCTGGATTTCGAGCAGTGGCTGCAATGGATCTTCCTGCCACGCATGAAGACCATCCTTGAGAACAACCTGCCGCTGCCGAATGCCTCGGGCATTCAGGAAATGGCCGAGATGGTCTTCGCTGCGCGCAATGTCCAAGGCAAGGATCGGCAACTGCAAGCCTTGCTCAAAGAGTTCGATCAGCTCATCACTGCCTCCCGCTAAGCCGGAAACTGCCAGTACCTAACTACTGGCAGTTATCCTTGATCTGTTTTTGTGTTTCGGTGATGCGTTCCTGACGCTGTTGGTCCGTCAGGCGACGCATCTCACCGTCGACTTCCTCACGTAACCTCGGATTGTTCTGCAGTTGAGCCAGGTTCGTTCGTGCCTGTTCGCAGAACGTCTTGAGCTGGGCTTTCTGCTCTGCGACCTGCTTTTTCACTGTGCTATCGATGGCCTGTTGATCGCCTATCGCGCTGTTGCGCGGTGGGGTGGTCGGTTTGCCAGCGGGCAGGGCGGGTTTCACTACGGTGGTGGCTTCCTGCCCTTGAGGCGGCTGTGCATCGAAATGGGTAACGCCCTGGCCATCAATCCATGTGTAGATCGGACTGGCCATGCACAAAGGGCTCAGGCCAATCAGCAGACTGGCCGTGAAGATCAACGTTCGCATGCCGTTTCCTTGTCGTGGGTTGCGCAATTGAAGCTAACACACCTGCTGTTTATAGGTTTTTTCTTGCGTTCTCATGCGCTTAGTTCGAATAAAGCACATTGACGACTTGACTTGCAGAGGGCGAAACAGAAGAATCCAAAGTCCGCTGTAGAGGGACTGCCAGAAGCAGACCCACTCGGCAGATCATGAGGCGCATATCCGCGCCGACCTGTTACACCCGCAACGCGTTACCTCGCGCTGGGTGGGAAAGCCCCGCAACACTTGGGACGATCCCAATACTTGCTCAGTCAGTGCTGACGTAGTCGGCGACCACCGTCGCTCATGCTCTGCCGAGAAGTAAACCTATTAAGACCCGTCCCCTTATGTGGGCGGTATTCTGGCGTTTTAGAGGTGAACAACGTGGAGCTTTTATCTGGCGGTGAGATGCTCGTCCGCTTTTTGCGTGACGAAGGCGTCAAATATATCTACGGGTACCCGGGTGGTGCTCTCCTTCATGTATACGATGCCCTGTTCAAAGAACCGGAAGTGACCCACATCCTGGTTCGTCACGAACAGGCTGCGACCCATATGGCTGACGGCTACGCCCGTGCTACCGGTAAAGCCGGTGTAGTACTGGTGACCTCCGGGCCGGGCGCAACCAACGCCATCACCGGTATTGCCACGGCCTACATGGACTCCATCCCGATGGTGATCATTTCCGGCCAGGTGCCTAGCACCATGGTAGGCACCGATGCGTTCCAGGAAACCGACATGATCGGTATCTCCCGGCCGATCGTGAAACACAGCTTCATGATCAAGCACGCGTCGGAAATCCCGGAAGTCATGAAGAAAGCGTTCTACCTGGCGCAATCCGGTCGTCCCGGTCCTGTCGTTGTCGATATCCCGAAAGACATGACCAACCCGGCCGAAAAATTCGAATACGTCTTCCCGAAAAAAGCCAAGCTGCGTTCCTACAGCCCGGCGGTTCGTGGTCACTCCGGGCAAATCCGCAAGGCAGCAGAAATGCTTCTGGCAGCCAAGCGTCCCGTGCTGTACTCGGGCGGCGGCGTGATCCTCGGCGGTGGCTCCGCGCCGCTGACCGAGTTGGCGCAAATGCTCAACTTGCCAGTGACCAACACCCTGATGGGCCTGGGTGGCTACCCTGGCACCGACCGTCAGTTCATCGGCATGCTCGGCATGCACGGTAGCTACACCGCCAACCTGGCCATGCACCATGCTGACGTGATTCTCGCTGTCGGCGCGCGTTTCGATGACCGCGTGATCAACGGCCCGGCCAAGTTCTGTCCGAACGCCAAGATCATTCACATCGACATCGATCCGGCTTCGATTTCCAAGACCATCAAGGCAGACGTGCCTATCGTTGGCCCGGTTGAGAGCGTCCTGACCGAAATGGTCGCGATCCTCAAGGAAATCGGCGAGACCCCGAACAAGGAGTCTGTTGCCAGCTGGTGGAAGCAAGTTGACGAGTGGCGTGGTGATCGTGGCCTGTTCCCGTATGAAAAGGGCGACGGTAGCGTTATCAAGCCGCAAACCGTGATCGAAACCCTCTGCGAAGTGACCAAGGGCGATGCCTTTGTGACCTCCGACGTGGGCCAGCACCAAATGTTCGCGGCGCAGTACTACAAGTTCAATAAGCCGAACCGCTGGATCAACTCCGGTGGCCTGGGCACCATGGGCTTCGGTTTCCCGGCGGCGATGGGCATCAAGTTGAGCTTCCCGGATGCCGACGTCGCCTGCGTGACGGGCGAGGGTAGTATCCAGATGAACATTCAGGAACTGTCCACCTGCCTGCAATACGGTTTGCCGGTAAAAATCGTCATCCTGAACAACGGTGTTCTGGGTATGGTTCGCCAGTGGCAGGACATGAGTTACGGCAGCCGTCACTCGCACTCCTACATGGAATCGCTGCCTGACTTCGTCAAGCTGGCAGAGGCCTATGGTCACGTAGGCGTGCGCATCACCGACTCGAAGGATTTGAAGTCGAAGATGGAGGAAGCGTTCGCCATGAAAGATCGCTTGGTGGTGCTCGATATTTCGGTCGATACCAGCGAGCACGTCTATCCGATGCAGATCAAAGACGGCTCCATGCGCGATATGTGGCTGAGCAAGACGGAGCGTACGTAATCATGCGGCATATTATTTCCTTGCTTCTGGAAAACGAACCGGGCGCTCTGTCTCGTGTAGTCGGCCTGTTCTCGCAGCGCAACTACAACATCGAGAGCCTGACCGTGGCACCTACCGAAGACTCGACATTGTCGCGTCTGACGTTGACCACTGTCGGCCACGATGAAGTGATTGAGCAGATCACCAAGAACCTGAACAAGCTGATCGAAGTGGTCAAGCTGGTCGACCTGTCGGAAAGCGCTCACATCGAGCGCGAACTGATGCTGGTCAAAGTCAAGGCCACCGGCGCCCAGCGCGCCGAGATCAAACGCACTACCGATATTTATCGTGGACAGATCGTCGATGTCAGTGCCAGCGTGTATACCGTTCAATTGACCGGTACCAGCGATAAGCTCGACAGTTTCATTCAGTCGATCGGCACTGCCTCGATTCTGGAAACCGTACGCAGTGGCGTCACCGGGATTGCCCGTGGCGACAAAGTACTCAGCATCTAAACCAAATTAGCGAATGGCCTGAACGGCCTGGATATATAGGGGAAATTCATGAAAGTTTTCTACGATAAAGACTGTGACCTGTCGATCATCCAGGGCAAGAAAGTTGCCATCATCGGTTACGGTTCCCAGGGCCACGCTCAAGCGTGCAACCTGAAAGACTCCGGCGTTGACGTTACTGTCGGTCTGCGTAAAGGTTCGGCCACTGTTGCCAAAGCCGAAGCTCACGGCCTGAAAGTGACTGACGTTGCCTCCGCTGTTGCAGCAGCCGACCTGGTCATGATCCTGACCCCGGACGAGTTCCAGTCTGCCCTGTACAAGAACGAAATCGAGCCGAACATCAAGAAAGGCGCCACCCTGGCCTTCTCCCACGGCTTCGCGATCCACTACAACCAGGTTGTGCCGCGCGCTGACCTCGACGTGATCATGATCGCGCCGAAGGCTCCGGGCCACACCGTGCGTTCCGAGTTCGTAAAAGGCGGCGGTATCCCTGATCTGATCGCTATCTATCAGGATGCTTCCGGCAACGCCAAAAACGTTGCACTGTCCTACGCTGCTGGCGTTGGCGGTGGTCGTACCGGCATCATCGAAACCACCTTCAAGGACGAGACCGAAACCGACCTTTTCGGCGAGCAAGCGGTTCTGTGCGGCGGTACCGTTGAGCTGGTCAAAGCCGGTTTCGAAACCCTGGTTGAAGCTGGCTACGCGCCAGAAATGGCCTACTTCGAATGCCTGCACGAACTGAAGCTGATCGTTGACCTCATGTATGAAGGCGGTATCGCCAACATGAACTACTCGATCTCCAACAACGCTGAGTACGGCGAGTACGTTACCGGCCCTGAAGTCATCAACGCTGAATCCCGTCAGGCCATGCGTAATGCCCTGAAACGTATTCAGGACGGCGAATACGCCAAGATGTTCATCAGCGAAGGCGCTACCGGCTATCCTTCGATGACCGCCAAGCGTCGTAACAACGCTGCACACGGCATCGAGATCATCGGCGAGCAACTGCGCTCGATGATGCCGTGGATCGGCGCCAACAAAATCGTCGACAAAGCCAAAAACTAAGTCACGAGTTTGTACAGAAAACGCGGCTTAGGCCGCGTTTTTTCGTTTGAGTGGTCGGTTCTGGTATAAAGCTGCATCGTTTGCGGCCGAACCGTTGTCGCAGGCACCTGTCGAAACTTTCCACACCGTTGCAAGGTAATGTCCATGAGCGAACGTCCCGAAGAGCCAAACCAGGCCTCTGACGCCGAAAGCCTGCTACCCATCGATGAGCATGTCGAAGAAGGGCATGACGCTGAAGGCCGTAAAGTCCGGCATCGTGGTATCTATCTTCTGCCGAATCTGTTCACCACTGCGAACCTGTTCGCAGGGTTCTATTCCATCATCAACTCGATGAGTGCGCAGAGCGCGTTGAGTGCCGGTGATGCTGCAAGCGCGAGCAAGTACTTTGCTTTTGCGGCGATCGCGATTTTCGTCGCCATGGTCCTCGACGGCCTTGATGGCCGGGTAGCGCGCATGACCAATACCCAAAGCGCCTTCGGTGCCGAGTACGACTCACTGTCGGACATGGTCGCCTTTGGTGTTGCGCCGGCATTGCTGGCATTTGGCTGGGCGTTGGGGGATATGGGCAAGGTTGGCTGGATGGTTGCCTTCATCTATGTTGCGGGCGCGGCATTGCGTCTGGCGCGCTTCAATACTCAGGTCGGCACTGCAGACAAGCGCTACTTCATCGGTCTGGCCAGTCCGGCAGCGGCGGGTGTGGTTGCAGGTATTGTCTGGGCATTCAGCGATTATGGGATTCAGGGCTCCAAGATGTCCTTCCTGGTTGCGCTGATGGTTGCAGCCGCCGGGATGCTGATGGTCAGCAATATCAAGTACAACAGCTTCAAGGAACTGGACCTGAAGGGGCGTGTACCTTTCGTGGCGATCCTGGCGGTGGTGCTAGTGTTTGCAGTGGTCTTCAGCGATCCGCCACGCATTCTGCTGCTGGTTTTTCTCGCCTATGCAGCTTCTGGCCCGGTGCAGTACCTGTTGCATCTTCGTCGGCACAAAAACGCCGAGTGATGTAATTTCCCCCATACTCCGCAGTCTATTGGTGCATCTGTCCTCCAATTCTGCGGAGTTGCCATGTTATTCAAGTTTCCCAAGTCGTTCGACTGTCATGAGTCGGACGTCACGCCTGAGTCTCTCTATCTCTCTCGTCGCAGTGTGCTTGGTGGGGCGATCGCCAGTATGGCGGTCAGCGGCCTGCCGCGTTGGGCCAGCGCTGACAGCGCGGCTCGGTACGCGGATGTCGAGTCGGGCAAGGCACCTTCCTGGTTTTCCGAAAAACTCCCTGCAACCAAATGGGGGGCGGTGACCGTCAAGGATGAGGCGATCACGCCATTCAAGGACGCGACTCACTACAACAACTTCTATGAGTTCGGTACTGACAAGGGCGATCCCGCGCAGAACGCTGGCGCGCTGAAAACCGAGCCGTGGTCTGTAGTTGTCGATGGCGAGGTGGGTAAGCCAGGGCGTTATGCGCTGGAGGACTTCATGAAGCCGTATCAGTTGGAGGAGCGCATCTATCGTCTGCGCTGTGTAGAAGCCTGGTCGATGGTGATTCCGTGGATCGGCTTTCCCGTCTCGGCGTTGCTCCGTGAGGTCGAACCGACCTCCAAGGCAAAGTACATTCGTTTTGAAACCTTGCAGGACCCCAAGACCATGCCGGGGCAGCGTTCTGGTTTTGCCTTGATCGACTGGCCTTATGTAGAAGGGCTGCGTCTGGATGAGGCGATGAATCCGTTGGCGATTCTTGCGGTCGGCATGTATGGCCGTGAGCTGCCCAACCAGAACGGCGCTCCGTTGCGCTTGGTGGTGCCTTGGAAATACGGGTTCAAGAGCGTCAAATCCATCGTACGTATCAGTCTGGTCAGCGAGCAACCGAAAACCACTTGGCAGAGCATTGCATCCGATGAGTATGGCTTTTACGCGAACGTGAACCCGGCGGTTGATCATCCGCGTTGGACTCAGGCCAGGGAGCGGCGCCTGCCGAGCGGGTTGTTCAAGCCTAATGTGCGTGACACACAGATGTTCAATGGCTATGCGGATGAAGTCGCTTCTCTCTATACAGGCCTCGATCTGCGGAAGAATTACTGATGCGTTTTCCAGTGTGGCGCATTAGCGTCTTTATAGTTGCGGCGGTGTGGCCGTTACTCTGGCTGTATGAGGCCTGGAGCTTTGCTTTGGGGCCGGATCCGGGAAAGGTGCTGGTTGATCGATTGGGCTTGGGAGCGCTGATCCTGCTGTTGACCACTTTAAGCATGACGCCTCTGCAGAGGCTGACAGGGTGGGCAGGCTGGATTGTTGTTCGACGACAGCTCGGTTTGTGGTGCTTTGCTTATGTTGTTCTGCATCTGAGTGCCTACCTGGTTTTTATCCTCGGTCTTGATTGGTCTCAACTGGGGGTAGAGCTGAGCAAGCGGCCGTACATTATTATTGGCAGTCTGGGGTTCCTTTGTTTGCTGGCGCTGGCGATAACGTCCAATCGTTATAGTCAGCGACGATTAGGTGTCCGCTGGAAGAAGTTGCATCGCCTGGTCTATGTGGTCCAGGGTCTTGGATTGCTGCATATGCTTTGGATAGTTCGGGCGGATCTAAAGGAGTGGGTGATCTATGCATCTATAGGCGCACTGCTGTTAGTGCTGCGAGCACCCTCCGTAATGCGCCGAATCCCTCGATTGATGACCAGAAAAGCACCTTCTGCAACAAAAGCGTAATTAACCCTTGACGGCAGATTCTGGAAGTCTATAATTCGCCCCACTTCCGGCGCAGTCGAAACGGAAAACTCCTTGGTAAA